>NZ_CAUYTL010000012.1:0-73402 GCF_963575615.1 Listeria rocourtiae subsp. hofi
AAATGATGCATCATACTTTGCCACAGCAAAACACCCCAAACGTTAGATTTTTGGTCTAACTTTTGGGGTGCACATCACATACTCTTTGGAATTAGCTTTTTTCTGTTAAAATGGATTATCCTTTAAAAATTGATAAATATTAGCAACTAAGTCTTCCGGTGTCTCTCCTCGCACCACTTCACCATCCACCAGCGCGAACATAGAAGAAGCGCATAAATCACAGTACGTTAAGCAATCATACTCAATCACATCCAGACTCGCGTCTGCATCTAACTTATCAAAGGCTTCCTGCGCACCTGAAGCTAAATTATTTACACAAAATTCAACAATTGGATTCATGATTACCTCCCATCCAATTTATGCTGGTTGATAACCACGATCTGTCATCATTGCATAAATATCCTTCAGACGCGGATTCCCTTCTGCTATAACACGGCCGTCAATCACAATCACAGGATACATATAGTCTTCTTCTACAATCATTTTCGCGATGCGCTTCATTTCCGCTTCTTCCTGTGGGGCAAAAATATCAACATACTCCACTTGAAAAGGTTGTTCAGGGAACTTGCGACCAATCGCTGCTCTGAGCCACTCCTCCGTTTCTTTAGAAGATGGAGACCCAACACAACTAGCACAGATATTAGACGATCCATAAACAAAAATTTTCGCTTCTTTTTCCATCTTTGCTCACCTCTCTTTCATTCTACAAAATACGGGCTTCAAAAGCGAGTAAACCGGTTTCTTAATTGAATTATGAAATTATTTAGACATGTATTTGTTGACAGTTTATTCTGTCTATATTATACTTACCTATAGTTACTTTAGTGCGTTCAAGCAGTGCATTAAGGACACTGATTTTATTGTTTGTTACCGTGCTTAATCCACACGGTTAACATAAAAGTAACACTCCCTTTTTTTAGTCAGATTTACCCATCTGACTATATAAACTTGCCTCGTCCCTTCTTGAGCCTTAGGGACGGGGCATTTCCTTTTGTATAGAAGTATATTACAGTTAAATCGGCGGCAAGCGTTCGATTTGGGTGAAGCACAATTTTCGTCTTACGCAGAAAGATTGGCTCGGCGATTTTTCAGTATATAAATTTTCTAGTTGAATTTTAAAACATATTTCACATTTCCTGCTGTACGTCCGTCTCCATAATCATCATTGCTCCCCAAACACTATCCCTTTCTTTTTTTGCTAAGGCTGTTATAATAGGAGTGTAAGTGAGAATTATTCACAGTTAGGAAGGAGTCGAATGCCATGAATAGCGAAATGTATGCGGAAGTGGATACTGCTCTTAAGAAATTTAGACCGTTTTTGGTTAGAGATGGTGGCGACTATGAACTTGTTGAAGTGACACCAGACGGCATTGTAAAAATTCGTTTATTGGGGGCTTGCGAAACGTGCCCTAGTTCTGATATGACTTTAAAAATGGGAATTGAACTCACCTTATCTGAAAGAGTAATGGGTTTTAAAGAGGTTGTTCAAGTTTTTTAAAAGAAAGCTGATATCGATTTTGTTTGAGTTAGGAGAGATACGAATGGTCGAGAAACAAAGTGAATTAGAAAAAAAAGCGAGAGAATGGCTCATAGAACGTGGAGTTACCATCGATGATATCGCCGACCTAGTTCTATTCCTGCAAAAAAAATATCATTCCGCGTTAAGCCTTGATATTTGTCGCGAGAATGTGGAACGTGTTTTGCGTAAACGTGAGGTTCAAAATGCGATTTTAACGGGGATTCAACTGGATGTCCTAGCGGAAGAAGGAAAGCTTGTCCAACCGCTTCAAAATATCATTGGTGCTGATGAAGGCTTGTATGGCGTCGATGAGATTTTAGCCCTCTCTATCGTCAACGTTTATGGCTCTATCGGATTCACAAATTACGGTTACATTGATAAAGTAAAACCTGGTATCCTAGAAAAATTAAATGAACATGATGGCAAGCAGGTCCACACGTTTCTTGATGATATTGTGGGCGCGATTGCTGCAGCTGCTGCAAGTAGGTTGGCGCACAGTTATCATGATGATATCGTACAATAAAGACCAAAAAGAAACGTCGCAACTTATTCCTGCGATGTTTCTTTAGCTATGCTTGTAATTTCAACTTGCCGAATTGAATTTTTATTTATGCTTTGAATTGTAAAACGCCATCCGGATTCCTCTAAAAAATCCCCTGTTTCCAAATCAAATTTTTGATATAATAACCAACCTGAAAGCGTATGTACGCCAGGACTATTTAGCTCGATTCCAAGCTCTTCCTCAACAGATACCAATGGCTCATTGCCTTGTATAACAAAATGGTTTTCCGCGACTTTTCTAATTCCTTTTGGAGATGTTGCCTCTTCCATGTCCCCAACAATAACCTCCATTATATCCTCCAACGTGACCAACCCTGATGTCCCACCGTATTCATCCATCAAAATAACAAAAGACGCCCCTTCTTGTTGCATTCTAATCAATAATTCCTGTAACTTCATCCCTTCAAAAACTTGCATTACTGGCGTCATGAATTTCTCAATTGGTTGATCTAAAATTGCCAAATCGCGCCCCAAGCTTGCCATCACAACACTTACTTGTATCATACCAATAATGTAATCCTTGTCCCGTCCTTCCATCACAGGAAAAATATGATACGTCTCTTGCGCCGTCATTTCTAATAAATCCTGCACAGAATCCGATCTACTAATCGTAATCATTTTCGTACGTGGAATCATGACCTCCTGTGCCGGAATATCATCTAACTTAAAAATATTTTGCATATAGCGGAATTCTTGCGGATTCAATACCCCTTGCTGATAACTATCCTCAAATATAATTTTCAGCTCCGTGGGCGTTATTCGGTCCATATGCTCATTCCCTGATTTCACACCAAACATTCTCGTGATAAAGTTTGCCGAGCGATTGAGCAACCAATTGAGTGGAAAAGTTATGTAGTACCAACAAATTAGTGGTCGCGCTATAAACATCGCTACTTTTTCTGTGCTATGAATCGTGAACGTTTTCGGTGCCAATTCGCCTAAAACTACATTCAAAAACGTAATCAAGATAAACGCTACAAAAATTGAGACTGGCCCCTCAATCGAAGCGGGTATCGGTAGCAAATCAAAAAGCGGTTGCAACCAGCCACGCATCGTTTCCTCCCCAACCCATCCCATAGCAAGAGCTGCGAGCGTGTTTCCCAATTGACAGGCGGCAAGATAGTCATTCATATTTGCTGTCACTTTTTCCACATATTTCGCACGCGGATTTCCACTCTTCACAAGTTGACGCACAGCAGGTTTTCTTATTGCAACGATTGCAAATTCACTCGCCACAAAAAAAGCCGTCATTATAATTAGAAAAACAACAAAAATATCGTTTAATGCCACCATATCTCCGCACCTCTCTCGCTTACTAATAAAAAACGGACACCAAAAATCAGTACCCGCCCTCATTTATGTCTTCTTATAATTCCCATTCTGACAAATTCATAACGCGATGAATCGGTTGTACTTCTTTCGTTGCTAACTGTTCTGGTGAGGTAAAACCAGTATGCACAATCAACGTATCGATACCAAATCGGATTCCTGCTAAAATGTCCGTTTCATAGTTATCACCAACCATGATAACACGCTCTTTCTTCACGCCAAGTTTTGCGATTGCTTGCTCCATGATAATTGCTTCTGGTTTTCCGATAAAAACCGGCTTCACACCCGTTGCTATCGTCACAACAGATGTGATAGAACCATTGCCAGGTAGTAAGCCTCGCTCAGTCGGAATTGCGGCATCACCGTTTGTCGAAATAAACATTGCACCCGCTCGAACTGCCATCGTTGCAGTTGCCAATTTCTCGTAGTTAATATCACGATCAATTCCCATCACTACAAAATCAGGGTTTTCAGACGTCAATTCAAAACCAGCCTTCTGGATTTCGTGTCTAACGCCCTCTTCACCAATTAAATAAACCCTCTTCTTTCGGTTCACCTGCTCCAACATGAACTGAACCGTCGCCTGCGATGTCGTAAAAACTTGATTCGTTGTCGCTGGAATATCGAATTTTCGCAAAGTAGCCGCTACCTGTTCCGGTGTTTTTGAAGAATTATTCGTAACATACAAATATGGAATGTGCGCCTGATCCAACTTCTCAATAAAGCTCTGCGCTTCTGGTATTGGTTCACTTCCAAGATACATTGTCCCATCCAAGTCAATTAAATACCCATCATATTTCACTACTACTTACCTCTTTCCTTGCTCCGCCTATTTCACTACTTTTTTAATCACAAAATATTTACACCCAAAATTACAATACTCATATAAATACTCTTTTAACGTACTTATTTTTGTATCATATGTTGCTTTTCTGTTGTCGTCGTCAAAAAAACCCTTCAATCGCAACTGATCGTAACCCCAATCCCCAACAATATAATCATAGCGCGCTAAAATATCGCTGTATCGCTCCGTTAAAGCCTCTTCATCAAATGCTTCCCGGTTATCCTCAATAATTTCATATGTTGTATTCTGAATCGTAATCATTATTTCATTTGACCTCCTTCGCCGTACTTTTCTTTTAATTTCCAAGTCATCACATCACGCAACAATTCCGGCGTGTATACTTCTTTTACTGCCACCCGTTTAATAATCGGGAAAAATGGCGCATAAACAAACGTATCGTGCGTCGCAATACGGTATATTTTATCGGGGTCAATTACAGCACCATCCCACAAAGCCACATTCAATGCTACATCAAATGTCATCCGCTTCGTCAAAATCGATCCAAAAACTTCTCCACGAAAGCCAAAGCCTCGTAATGGTATATCTCGCAATTCCAACTCTTTTTCTGCAATCTCTTGAATTAAAACTTCCAACTCGATGCCCGTCATCGAAAGCACAATAAAGTTTAGTGGATGTGGCAACAGCTGATGGATATCATATGCTGTCACAACTCCTGTTGGCAAATCCGTCATATAAATACCCGCATTCGTCAAGAACGTATCTGCACCAGTCCACTCACAAGCTGCCTCATGAAATAATTCTGAAATCTCGGAGCTTTTAAACCAATTATGCTCTAACTGATGCGGAAGTGCAACTACTTTTTGACTCAATTCTGCCTCGCCTTGTTCTTGAAAAGCCATAATCTGATCCTCTTCATCCACAGGAGCTGGAAAATCCGCGACCGCATGCACACGCGCTTGTTTTGACAACAATCCCCCTGTTACTTCATCGAATTCTAACGTCACTTCTCCTACATATTCGCCCCAACGGCCAGCCGCAGCAAGCAAAGCACCATCGACCTCTTTACCATGTTCCAACAAGTGATGTGTATGCCCGCCTAAAATAAGATCAATTTCCGGTATTTCCGTTGCAATTTTTTCATCTAATGGCAAACCTAGGTGGCTAAGCAAAATCGTAACATCTGCCTGAACCTTACTAACCTCGCGTTTAATCGCTTGAATCGGCTCTTCAATTCCCCATCCTAATGACTCATAATATTCTGTAAAGCAAGCCGTAGCGCCAATAATCGCAATTTTGACACCTTCCTGCTGAATATAAATATGACCCTTCGCAAAACGCGCTAGCTCCGTCTGCGCCTGATCTTCATACACGTTGCAACAAACCACTGGAAATACTGCATCGTCATATAAATGCGCCAATTCTTCATGTCCAAGTGCCGCGCCCTCATTATTACCAATTGTCACCGCATCATACGGCAAAGCGTTTAACAAGGATACATTTCCTTGCCCCATCGAACCTTCCGTATATGGATGCATACGATCAATAAAATCGCCAATATCAAAAAATAAATCACCCTGCATCGCCAACCGTTTTTCGCGTAAAAAAGTAAAGATGCGTGGCCATTTCTCCAGGTGACTATGAATATCATTTGTATGCCAAATCGTTAAACGTTTCATGATAACATCCCCTTCTTCCTTCTCTTTCTATTGTAGCCTAAATGGTTGCTTTTGACACGTCACAAAACTATTTTTGTTCCTTATGTCCCTTTTCAATTATCACAAAAAGGCGTATGATGAACAATATATAATAAAGGAGGGGCTTATTCCTTGGATATCTATCAAATTTTTGCACTTTTACTTATTGCTGTTTTTGCAGGCGTGCTGGGCTCTGTACTTGGCCTTGGCGGTGGAATTATCGTCACACCCGCGCTTACACTTCTATTTGGCATCGATATTAAATATGCTATTGGTGCCAGTATTATTTCCGTCATAGCAACGAGTAGTGGCTCAGCTATCGCTTACATAAAAGATCGTATCACCAATTTACGTGTCGGCATGTTTCTTGAAATCGCAACTACACTTGGCGCCATCACCGGAGCATTTGTTGGTGGACTCCTTTCTGCCACAGCGCTCTATATGATTTTTGGACTTCTACTTCTATACTCCGCCATTACTATGATTAAAAAAGTCGGTTCTGAATTCCCAACAAACGTGAAGCCTGACCCAATTGCAACAAAGCTACGCCTTCACGATACCTATTATGATAAAGCGCTACGTCAACAAATAGATTATGAAGTCGCAAATGTCCCTGCAGGATTTAGTGTTATGTACGGAGCTGGGATTGCTAGCGGCCTACTCGGTATCGGAAGCGGTGCTTTTAAAGTTATGGCATTAGATGTATTCATGAAAATGCCACTCAAAGTTTCTAGTGCAACTAGCAATTTAATGATGGGCGTCACAGCAGCAGCAAGTGCCACCGTTTACCTATTCCGCGGTGATATCGATCCGATGATTGCTGGCCCTGTCGCAATCGGTGTCCTAGTTGGAGCAACAATCGGCACAAGAATTATGCAAAGACTAAAAAGTAAAGTCATTCGCCTCGTATTTATTCCTGTTTTGATTTACGTAGCATTACAAATGATTTTAGAAGGATTGGGGTGGATCTAAATGATTGATAAATCAACAAGTGGCGAAGAAATGCACCGTGTAGAAGCTGTTGTTAGTGGATTACTACGTATTGGTGTTCTACTTAGCGCTGCCGTTATTCTCATCGGCCTATTACTTCTGATGTTTACCGGGACAAGCGGTTATCCTGGAACTACCTATCCAACAACACTGACAGATATTTTTACCGGAATTGGCGAATTCAAACCGTATGCGATTATTATGTTCGGGCTTTTCTGCCTTATTTTAACCCCCGTACTACGCGTTTTAGTATCCCTTGCCACATTCTTAAAAGAGAAGGATTACCTGTACGTTGCAATAACAGCAATCGTTCTCATCATTTTAGCAATCAGTTTCCTAATTGGCACTAAAGAGTAACCAAAAACAGTAGTTAAGCTCCATTAAATCAGAGCTAAACTACTGTTTTTCATTGTTATAAATCGGCATTTCTTCTCGAATTAATACATCATAATTCTGCTCTTGTGCCAACATTCGATGCAACACTACTTTTTTCTTGTCCAATAGCACTTCATAAAACACTAGATAGGCCTTACCAATCCTAACCTTACGATACTCACGAGAATATTTAGAATCCTGTAAAACCACTCCCATCATTGGAAAAAATGGTTAATCGTGACTCAACTTTCATAAGCTTCTCAAAAAATTTATCCTTCTGCCTCACACTGCAATACTGGTAATCCAAATAATGAATAATAGAGGCTACACCCTCCTGAAAAGCATCTGACCACTCTATTTGAATATTACTACTCATATACTAAACCTGCTTACTATTAGCTCTCAACTTTGACCAACCAATACTTGAAGTAACCATACGATTATTTTGCTTATCCTCTTGTGATTCCCTCAGTTTATTCAAAATGTCTAATTCACTAGAAACTATAATCCTGTCCAATGTCGGAGGAACGGTATGTGTATTGTTTTTTCTCGTCATATTTATCTCTCCTTTTATTTTGTCTCTCTATAGCAACACAATTAGAAACGTTTATCAAATGATTTACTCAAAAAGAGTGAAAAAGCTTTTTAATAAGGATTAGAAATTTTTCTACAGCACTGTACATGTTAAAAACGCACAATAAGGGGTCTGAGACATAACCTAAAATAAACCGGCGACAAGCGCTCGCATTCAGGAATTTGGCGGACTTCCGGTTCTCATGTACAGTCGTACACTCCGCTTCCGGCTTCCACAAAATCCCCTGAATACAAACGCTTTCGCTCGATTTGTGTCAAGCAAGATTCACATCCTACTCGAAAAAAAGGATTTGTGATACCTTGCTTATTTTGTATGAAAATGAGTTTTGTCCCGTACTCCTCGAAAATCATATATCAAATAAATTCATTTGCATTGGTGCAAGCCCTTCATAGGAAATATTTAATGCTTTTTGAAGTTGTTTCGCATTATCCGCTGCATCCCCGCCAGAATTATTATTAAAAATCACAATCACTTCTTTGGAATGTTTTTGTAAATGTCTAATATTTTCTGCCCAATAATTGATTTCCTCTTCATTATAACGGTAAAGCGTCCTAACTTCGCGCCATTCCGGACTATTCGCTTTCATCCATCCCGCGCTATTTCTCCCATGCAAACGCACTAAAGTCATCGCTTCATTCGTTGCCCGCAATACAATCGGTACGCTACCATTTCCAACTTGAGGCTCATCAACAACCGTATGAATAAAACCTAAATCCTTTAGCAAAGCCAGCGTTTGTGGCGTATTCGTCTCCGTATACCAAGTCTTATTCCGAAATTCGATGGCAAGTGGCAAGTCTCCCATTTTTTCACGAATTGCTCGTAAGTAAGTTACATTTTCTTTCGTACAACCAAAATATGGCGGGAATTGAAATAGAATCGCTTTAAGTCTCCCACTTTCACTCATTGGCGCAATCGCATCCATAAAACGACGGTACATCTCTGTTTCCGAATCATAATACTGCTGCCATTCCTTGTGCTTTGTCATCGCTTGAAAAGCCTTCACGACAAATGAAAATTCTTCTGGCGTCCTTTCCACCCATCGCTCCGTCGTAAGTGGTGAAGGAATCGCATAAAAACTCGTATCCACTTCCACCATCGGAAAATTTCCTGCATAGTCCTCTAGTTTGTGCTTACTCGTGCTCGAATACAATGTTTCATGATCGCTCCATCCCGTCAGTCCAATCGTTATCATTGCAAAACTACCCCTCTCTATCGTTTAGATTTCATTGCTCGCGTAATCATCAAATCCTTCTGATTCGCCAACTTCAAATATTCCGGATTATCCACCGCCACCAATTTCACATAACCATCCTGATTAAAATGCAACCCCCATCCGTATCGCTTACCCAATGGCGACGTCCGCATACAGGCCTGACTCTTCCCAAAAAAAGCTGCTCTTTCTGATTCACGTGCTCCCTCTGGAATATTTTTATGCAACATATGCGTCTCGAACAGCACTTCCTCCTGCGTATATTTATAATCATGACTATTTAAAAGTTCAAATTGAATCTCGCCAACCGTTTTATTTGGCCGTTTCGTATTTGGAATTATACCATGATCAGCTTTACTGTCTTCTGCGACCAAGATAAAGGTATTATAATAGTTTAAATTCATTTTTTGCACCTACTTCTAATTTTTATTGTACAATAGCAAAAAGGAGGAATGTTATCATGATTCTAGAAAGCGCTCTACTGCATGTCACACAAGGCGATACAAATCAATTCAAGCGGGACTTTTCCACTGCGTCAGAAATTATTAGTTCCATGCCTGGTTATATCCAACATGAATTACATCAATGCCTAGAAAATGAAACGGAATATTTATTACTCGTTCAGTGGGAAACATTAGAAGCTCATACAGAAGGCTTTCGAACATCGGATGCTTATGAAGATTGGAAAAAGCTCCTCCATCATTATTATAACCCTTTCCCCAAAGTGAAGCACTTTACACGAATTATTTAATACTAAAAAACTTGAGGGGACTAGTTCCCTCAAGTTCAGCTTTAGATATAGCGAGCAGTTATAGATTTCCCGTACATCTTTAAATCTTGTGGCGTGCCTTCAAATAAGATTTTGCCACCTTTACTCCCACCTTCTGGACCAAGATCAATAATCCAATCAGCTTTTCTCACGATATCTAGGTTATGTTCAATCACAATCACCGTATTTCCTTTATCCACTAAATGATTCATGATTTCCATAATATGCGTTATATCTGACATATGAAGCCCAGTTGTCGGCTCGTCCATGATATAAATGCTCCCTTTTTTGTGCAACTCATTGGCGAGTTTTAACCGCTGACATTCCCCTCCTGATAGCGTGTTCAGCGATTGTCCTAGCGCAATATAGCCAAGGCCAACATCACGCATAGCTTCTAGTTTTTTCGTGATTTTTTTAAGCTGGAAGAAATCCAATGATTCCAAGACAGTCATTTCCAACACATCACTGATTGACTTGCCAGCTACTTTATATTGCAAAATTTCTTCTTGAAAACGTTTCCCACCGCAAGCTTCACACGATGTTCTAATAGCTTCCATAAATGCTAAATCCATCGACACGACGCCAAGCCCTTTGCATTCAGGGCACGCGCCTTTGGAATTGTAACTAAACAAAGATGGGCTCACCTGATTTGTTTCACCAAATAATTTGCGAATCGTGTCCATGATGCCTGTATAAGTTGCGGAATTCGAGCGAACATTAGCATGTGCGGCAGATTGATCTATCACGATTGCATCTGGATTTTCTTTTAAAAATACTTGATTGATGAGCGTACTTTTTCCAGAACCGGCAACACCAGTTACAACGGTCAAAATACCTTTTGGAATCGATACACGGACGTTTTGTAAATTGTGAAGAGAACTTTGAATGATTGGCAAACTGCTACTTGCCTCACGTACCATTGCTTTTATTTCTGCTTTATTGTTCATATGCTTCCCGGTTAATGTATCCGATTGAAGCAAGTCCTCATAACTTCCTTCAAACATAATCTGTCCACCATTTTTTCCAGCATGGGGGCCAATATCCACAACGTGATCGGCAATCTTAATCACATCAGGGTCATGTTCTACTACAATCACGGTGTTTCCTTTGTCTCGGAGCTTTTGGAGTAGCTCGTTCAAACGGTGAACATCTCGCGGGTGCAGTCCAACACTCGGTTCATCAAAAATGTAAAGCAAATCCGTTAAACTACTATTCAAATGACGAACCATCTTAATTCGCTGCGATTCCCCACCAGAGAGCGTTGTCGTTTCCCGATCCAAACTCACATAATCTAGCCCAATATCAATCAAATGTTGCAATCGCTCCACAATACTATCTACCATCGGCATTGCAACTGAATCTGTAATTTCTTTAAGAATTGGAATCAAATCGTCAATTTGTCGAGCCGTATAATCCGCAATATGATACCCATTTATTTTGCAGCTAAGCGTTTGCTGAGAAAGTCTCGTCCCATCGCATGTTGGACAATGTACCTCTGAGGTGAACAACTCGACGCGTTTCTTTGTTGATTCTCCCATTTCACCGTCCTTATTAATATAAAGCCGATCAAATTTCTCAATAATCCCCTCATACGTAGCATTCATTTCACCCGTTGGCATATCAATTTTAAACTTAATATCTTTCGCGTATAGAAATTTATCCCATTCCTCTGCTGTATAATCCTCAAGCTTCTTGTCATTATCAAAAAAACCAGAAAATGAATACAAATTCCAATACCACGTTCCGACTGCAAAAGTCGGAAATAAAATCGCGCCTTCATTCAACGACTTGGTTTTATCTAAGAATTTATCTAAATCAAGTGTTACTTTCCGACCAAGTCCATGACAATCCGGACACATCCCGGCCGGATCATTGAATGAAAATAAGTTCGATCCACCAATTTCCGGCTTCCCAATTCTTGAAAAAAGGAGACGAATAATCGGATTAATATCTGTGATTGTTCCGAGTGTTGAACGTGAATTACCGCCTAATCGCTTTTGGTCAATAATAACGGATGTTGACAAGTTCTCAATTCGATCCGCATCTGGTTGGCGATATTTAGGCAGAAAATTCCGAATATAATTGCTGTACGTTTCATTTAATTGTCTTTGTGACTCTGTTGCAATCGTTCCAAATACGATAGAAGACTTTCCAGACCCAGACACCCCAGTAAAAATAGTGATTTTCCGCTTAGGTATTTTGAGTGAGACATTTTGCAAATTATTTTCGCGTGCACCTATTAATTCGATGTATTCCTGTTTCATGAAACTCCTCCTCATTAGATACATTTAGGCCGAAATCAAGTTTTTGAAATCAGCCCAGCTTTACATTATAGTTGATTCATCAATGCTGAGTCAAGTAAACTATTCATCTTTCTCTTTCCGCGTAATGAAGCATTTTTAAATGAGCATCTAGAACTGTTTGTGCATCTTTTTGTAATTGCTCTAATAGTATTTTTTTCTCGCCTTTTTTTGGTATTCGCACCTTTATATCCAAAGATTGTGCTAATAATTTAGCGTCTAGTTGATCTGGAACTAGTAATTCTTTTGGACGCAGATGATTTGGATGATTGTAAAAAGCCATGAGAAAACTTTCTATCATGTCATTCACCTCGCCAACAAACTCGAAAACTTTAGAGCTCCGTCCAACGATAGCTCCATTCCGGACAAAAACCAGCTGAATAGCACAAAATTGGTCATGCTCGACAAAATTCATCAGATTTCGATGATAAAAATCACGTGGCCATATTTTTTGCTTTTCTGTCACGCGCTCTAGAACATGCAACATTTCATGGCTTTCCTTTGCGCGTTCAAATTCTAGATTCTCTATTTGACGATGCATTCGAGTTTCAATTTCATTTCTCACATCCCGATACCCACCATTTAAAAAGTTGGTAATCTTGTTAATCTGAGCTTCATATTCTTCTTTTGCGACATCCCGTGCACATGGTCCAATACACATGCCGATATGATAGTAAAAACAGGGACGACCTTTTTTCCCGTTGCAATGGCATAAAGGATAGATTTTCTGTAGCAATTCCAGTGTTTCTTCTGCCTTGTAGCGACTAGTATATGGGCCAAAATAATGCGCGCCATCCTTTGCTATTTCTTTCGCCAATTCGAGATGTGGATTTTTTTCGTTCGTTATTTTGAGATAGATGTATTGGATTTCGTCTTTCAACATGACGTTAAATGGTGGCTGATACTTCATAATAAGCGTCATTTCAAGCATTAGAGCCTCTTGTTCCGTATCCGTGATAATCAGCTCAAAATCATGAATGTTATGAACTAAACGCGCAGTTTTTCCCATCTGCTTTTTCGTAAAATAAGATTTCACACGTTGTTTTAGATTTTTAGACTTCCCAATATATAAAATTTCACCTTTTTTATCCCGATATATGTAGCAACCGGGTAATTCAGGTAATGTTTTTAATTTTTGTTTTAACTCTGTCTCCACAGCTACACCTCCAAAACGTGCATCGGCTCTTTCATTTTAGACTTTGCTAGCGTTTTTGTAAAGTTTGCTAAACAGCCAACTGTATTCATCGTCTCGGCTAGACAAAAACAGAGCCTTTTAGAGAAGTTAACATCGAACTTCAGAAAAAGACTCTGCGATTATTATTGCATTTCAAGCTAGCTTATCTCACTGTATAACTAGTTCCCACGGGCCCCATTCACCTACACCAGGAACGTCTCCTTGTGTCCACCATTTCGCTTTGTAAGTTTTTCCTTGGTATATCGCAGTATCGCCTGCAACGTAAATAGCGTCAGCCTTCCATGTATCTCCAGCTGGTAATGAGCTTACTATTACTGTCACTGCATTGCTCGATACAGTGCTTGTTCCTGTCGCCGAACTATCTGTGTTGGTTACGATGCAATAGTAATAGCTTGTCCCTACCACACTTGTTGATGCATTATAAGTTGCACTTGTTGCGCCACTTATTGCTGTACCGCCAGTGTTCACCTTACTAGAAGCCTTATACCATTGATAACTAAGTGCTCCTTGTGGTACATTAGCTCCAATTGAAAGCGATGCTGTCCCCCCCAAAGTAACCGACTTATCAGTTGGTTGGCTAGTAATAGTAGGTATTGCGGCATTGCTTGTGTTACTAACGACTACAGATACTGCATTACTTGTCGTTGTTGCTGTCTTGGTACCTGTCGCGCTGTTATCCGTATTTGTTACAACACAGTAGTAATAATTGGTACCTTCTGCGCTTGTTGGTGCATTATAAGTTGTGCTTGTTGCACCGCTTATTGCTGTACCGCCAGTGTTCACTTTGCTAGCAGCTTTATACCATTGATAGCTAAGCGTCCCTTTAGATACAGAGCTGACAACTGTTAGATCCGCAGTCTCACCTATTTTTACAGTTTTGTCAGTAGGTTGGCTAGAGATTGTTGGAGCCTTAGCATTTGGTGACGTTTGGTCTCCATCATTTGCAGCTTTAATAATTGGCGCAATCGTGTTTACAAAGTTGTTGCCGTTCGCTTCATCCCAACCAATCGACCATGTCATAATTCCACGGTAAGTAGGGTATTTGCCAAGTAGCGTATTTAGGGCTGATGCATAGACAGAAACGCTTTGTGCACCATTACCTGCACCGGTAGTAGACGGAACTCCAAAAGCAACTTGATCCGGTCTTAACCCTGCAAAAGTTCCTTTATCCATCGTTACAAATCCCGTAATAAGCATCTCAGAAAGGCGAGTATATCCTTCTGCAGAGTAAACTTGTGCAAAAGGTGCACCGGCATTTGCTGATGGTTGTAGCCAAGCAAAGTCGCCATTGAAACCGTTATAGTATTGTGGGTGAATATAGGTCAAAATATCACGCGCGGCGTTAAGAACCGGTAGAAACGCTCCACCATTTCCAGTACTAATAGCGCCATTTTGAACATAGCAGTACTCAGGAGCTGCAGAAATAATGAAGTCAGGTCCGTAAGTAGTTTTCAAATTGCGTAGTAAATATTCAAGGTTTATGGATTGCTGTGATGTCAGGTTGCCAATTTTGTCCGTGCTCATAACAGCTATGGAACTGCCTTCAAAATCAACGTCGAAGCCATCGAAACCGTATTCATTAATAATATTTTTAACACCATTCAAGAAAGTATCACGCTGGGCAGTGTTATCCATATGAACAACACCATTTTGTCCACCGCAAGAAATGACGATTTTCTTACCTTGTGCTTGTAGTGTTTTAATGTCTGCTTTAAACGCGGCTATCTGTTGAGCCTCTGTGCCTGAGTAGACTGCTGAGAGATCCATGGATAGATTTGGCGTGTAATAGTTACCTTTCGTCTCAATAAAGGAAACGTTGATAACATCCCATCCTGAACTTGCTTGAGCCAATGTTTTTTTGGAGCCACCATTACCGCCTAGCCAATAACCTATGTTTACGTGTGGTTTAAGCTGTGTGTTTAATGCAGCGGATGCATGTGTTGTAAACGCGATTATAGAAGTGAGTAGTAAAATGAGAGCTAAGCCTGCTGTCAAAATATTTCTTTTCAATGATTTGGTCATGAAAAATCCCCCTAATATAATAATTCTTATTACCATGGTTGGATACTTTGATGCTATTCCCTCAAAAATCCCCCTCTCACATCATTCTATTTTCACTAGGTTTCTTCCATGCTGCTTGGGAATCATCTTTGTTTTAATTAGCTAGTATGCGGACATATATTCTCATTCCCTAAATAAGAATACGCTTCCATAAAATTATTATCAAAAATTCCCATGTACTTATATTAGAAGAAAGTTATATAAATGTCAATTTTGAAATCTAATTACCAATACACTAGCGTAATGATTCTTTCTTCTCATATATTGAAACATGCTCATGCCTCTATAAAGGCCACTGCTGACATGGATGTTTGTCTCAAAATCGAAACACTGCCGATATAGCTTATTTATGAATCATGACGTCTATTAGGTTGCTATTGCTTTTTAAAATAGCCAGAGTAGAATCCCCTTTCTTTGTCCAGCCAAAACGTCCCCGCCAATAATACACAGAGAAATAGGATACCGCTGCCAATCGCAATCGGCATGTTTATAGCTTTTGCCGGTACCATATCAAGGCTTGCTGCTGATGTATTAAAAACTTTTTGAATAGAATATAAGGTGATATTTTTGAAATCATATGCTCCTAATTTCGGTAAAATGAGCATATACACAAAAATCACTAGCAGCGGGATTGTTTGATTTTTGACTAGCGTAGTAAAACAATACATACATACTACATATGCAGCTCCGATAACAAACATAGTTATCAGTTCCATCGGTAGTTTATTTACAAATAGCACTTGATTATTTGGTAAATAAGATAAATATGGTGTTTTTATAGGGACTAATAGATTAACTAGCCACTGAATAATGGGGGCGCAAACAAGTATTTGTGCCAAGACAATGCCTAGATTCACCATTCCTGCTAGTATTTGACCAAAAAAGTAGGATGCCTTACCATACTGTAAAATAAGAAACTTATCTGCAGAATATTTAATATTTGTGTACGCTAAAAATATGCCGTAAATGCCTATCATCAATTGGAAAAAGACAAAGCCAATCGACGTAAAGAGCTGGTTAAACGCATTCAGGGGTTGCCTGGCATTATAATGTGCTACCATTTTAGAAAAATCATATTTAATATAATTATCCACCTGCTGCCCGCCACCTTCCGTGTACGTGACATTAACATCTTGCTTTAAAAAATCCTCTAAATTTAGCTGACTATCACTCTTTTGTACCTCTTCTAAATCACGTGTTACTGTAGTCACACTTTCTTTGTAGGAGGCTACTTGGGAAATAGAAGCAATGCTACATAAGAGCACAATGACAATCAGGAAAACCGAAAAATACTTAGCTTTTAGTTGGTAGTTTAATTGTTGCTTTATGACTGCCGATATATTTTTCATATACTCCTCCCAAATTATGTGTTTCGTCTTTCACCTCATTGATTTCTCCATTATTTAATACGTACAAAGTATCAATTATGCCTTCATAAAATTCAAATTGATGCCCACAGCTTAAAATGATTTTATCTTTTTTCAGCTCTGATAACAGCCCTTTTATACTATTAGCCGTTTCATAATCCAATCCATTAGATACTTCATCTAAGACTAGAACCATCGCATCATTGACAATTAGAATGAGCAATGTAAGTAGCTTTTGCTGCCCTAAAGAATAGCTTTTTACTCGCTTCTTTAACTTAGCTTCATCAAAGTAACTTCTCACAAACTGCCATTCAGATTCTGACAATGGCTTGATACACAGTGTCCGTATACAGTTCTCTCCAGATAGGTTTAGGTATAACATTAGATCGGAGAACATAACTCCGAAAAAATTAGCCGATTCCATTTCGCCTACTACTTTAATTTCTCCAGTGAATTTTTCGAAGCCAGTAAGACATTTAAAAAAAGTTGTCTTTCCTGCTCCATTCTTTCCAAGAAAAAAATAGAATCCCGTGTTTTCAAAATGCAAGTTTATATTTCTTAATACTTGCTGCTCATTATAATATTTAGTTAGATTACTAATATTAATCATTTTTGCCTCCTTCTAAGAAAAAGCTAGCACTTACTAGCTTTTTCTTATTGGATTATCCAATAGGTGATTGCTTAATTCTTAATTTTTTACAGTCCGATAATCAACTAAATTATTCTTAATTAAAGTCATTTGTCCCCAAGGTGTAGGGTATTTAATAGACATTACTTTCTTAGATTGATACTTAATCCATCTAGTACCAGACGAACTCCGACTTAGTCCCTTATGTGCAGCATAATAAGGTAATATGTATCCCGATTGTTGGTATCTAGAGGTTTCTTTTACGTATGAAGAAGTTTCTTTTGTATGAATAACATCTCTAACGTACATTAGTGGTTTGCTTCCACGAGTCCACTGATATTTATAATACTTGGGTTTTGATATAGCGCGTGTCATTAGCGCCCTTGCACCAGATGATTCATCATCGGCTGTCGGAATGCTTGTGACCTTTAAAAATGTTTGGGTGGAATCCGAAGCGGTAACCGTAGCACTTACATTTGTTGAAGATATAAATGTAAGCGTAAACATAATTAGGGGTGCAAGTACATAAATAAAACTTTTCTTTGTCATAACAATTACTCCTCCTTTGTTGTTATCTAACAACCTGATTGTATCATTAAAAATAGATAAAATAAAGTATTTTTTAAATATTTCACTCATTTTAATTATAATAACATTTTCTGCCTAATACTCAAATTTATAATGGGAATATTTAAGATAAGTAAAGCCCTTATAATCCCATTTATTTATGGGGAAATCGAGACCGCTTGAAGAGCATATTTTCATAGCATCAAAAGTATTAAAAAAAGAGTAACCCAAAATCAGCAGGTTACTCTAGATTTAAAACATTTTGCAGAATTATTTTTGCTCTCAATTAACACCATTGTGCATATTGATGTATGGTATTTATCCAATCGAACCTTCCATTTCAAACTTAATCAAACGGTTCATTTCGACTGCATATTCCATTGGCAATTCTTTCGTAAATGGCTCAATGAAGCCCATGACGATCATCTCTGTTGCTTCTTCTTCTGTTACGCCACGGCTCATAAGATAGAATAGTTGTTCCTCAGATACTTTAGAAACTTTCGCCTCGTGTTCCAAGGAGATATCGCTATTCAAGATTTCGTTGTACGGAATTGTGTCGGACGTTGATGCATTATCCATAATTAGTGTGTCACACTCGATATTGGAGCGAGAACCAGCTGAATTACGGCCAAAGTGAACGATTCCACGATACGTCACGTTACCACCTTGTTTGGATATTGATTTAGAGACGATAGTTGATGATGTATTTGGTGCCAAGTGAAGCATTTTTGCTCCAGCATCTTGGCGCTGTCCTTTACCAGCAATTGCGATAGAAAGCGTCATACCGCGTGCACCTTCTCCGCGAAGATGAACTGCCGGATATTTCATCGTTAATTTAGAGCCAATGTTACCATCAATCCATTCCATCGTCGCATTTTCATCACAGAAAGTACGCTTCGTTACTAGGTTATATACGTTGTTCGCCCAGTTCTGAATTGTAGTATAACGGCAATAGGCATCGCGTTTAACAATGATTTCAACAACTGCGGAGTGAAGCGAATTCGTTGTGTAAACTGGTGCAGTACACCCCTCTACATAGTTTACGCTTGCGCCTTCATCCACGATAATCAGTGTACGTTCAAATTGTCCCATATTCTCCGAGTTAATGCGGAAATAAGCTTGTAGCGGTGTATCCACTTTAACGCCTTTTGGAACATAGATGAATGAGCCACCGGACCAAACAGCAGAGTTAAGTGCAGCGAATTTATTATCGGTTGGCGGGATTACTTTTGAAAAATACTCACGGAAAATATCTTCGTTTTCTTTAAGTGCTGAATCAGTATCTTTAAAGACTATTCCTAAATCTTCTAAGTCTTGTTTCAAGTTATGATAAACAACCTCAGACTCATACTGTGCAGAAGCTCCGGCAAGATATTTCTGCTCTGCTTCTGGAATACCAAGTTTGTCGAATGTGCGTTTAATTTCATCAGGAACCTCATCCCAATCATTTACTGTGTGATCAGATGGTTTGACGTAATAGCGAATATCTTCAAATTTCAGTTCAGATAAGTCGCCACCCCATTGTGGCATCGGCATTTTATAAAATTGTTCTAAAGACTTCAAACGGAAATCTAACATCCATTGCGGTTCTTCTTTAATTGTTGAAATTTCGCGCACGATATCTTCTGTTAAACCGCGTTCGCTACGGAAAACAGATGTATCTTTATCATGGAATCCGTATTTATATTCGCCCATTTCTGGAATTTCAGTCATAGTAAAGATCCTCCTTTAAACTTATTATTTCTTCCCTTCAAACTCAAAAATGGCGCGTTCCATGGCTTTCCATGAAAGTGTGGCACATTTGATTCGGGCTGGGAATTTGGCAACCCCTGCTAAAGCTTCAACGTCACCATACTCATCGATGACATCATGTTCATGACCTTGTACCATTTCTGAAAAGTCACGCGACATTTTGAGGGCTTCTTTCTCTGATTTTCCGATAATGCTTTCGGTCATCATTGAAGCGCTCGCCATTGAGATAGAACATCCGCTACCTGTAAATTTGGCGGCGGTAATTGTTTCATTTTCCACTTTGAGGTGAAGATGGATTTCGTCACCGCACGTTGGGTTATTCAGGTCAATCGTAACGCTTTCGTCGTCAAGCGTGCCGTTGTTGCGCGGGTTTTTGTAGTGATCCATAATAACTTGGCGATATAGTTGATCTAATTTGCGACCACTCATAGTCCGAAATACTCCTTTGTTAGCTTGAGGCCAGCGAGAAACTGGTCAACCTCCTGCTTGGTATTATATACGTAAAAACTTACTCTAGCTGTGGAAGACGTATCTAGCCACTTCATCAACGGCTGTGCACAATGATGTCCTGCGCGGATTGCCACGCCTTCTTCATCTAGCACCGTCGCGATATCATGCGGATGTGCGCCTTCTAAATTAAACGTAATCAACCCGCAACGCTTATTCGCATCTAGTGGGCCATATATCGTGATACCGTCCAGCTTCTGCATTTCTGCTATTGCATAGGCGGTTAATTCTTCTTCGTGATTGTGAATCAGGTCAAAACCGAGCGCTTCTAAATAATCAATTGCAGCGCCAAGACCAATCGCACCCGCAATATTCGGCGTCCCAGCTTCCATTTTCCACGGTAGTTCTTTCCATGTCGAATCGTGCAACTCTACAAAGTCAATCATCTCGCCGCCAAATTCAGTTGGGTTCATCGCATCAAGCAATTCCCGTTTCCCATAAAGCGCACCAATTCCAGTCGGAGCCATCATTTTATGACCAGAAAAAGCGTAAAAATCAGCATCCAGTGCCAGTACGTCAACCTTCATATGTGGGACAGCCTGTGCACCATCCACAACGATGACCGCACCAACCGAATGGGCTAAATCAGCAATCTCGCGAACTGGTGCAATCGAGCCAATGACATTCGAAACATGAGCAATCGCCACAATTTTTGTCTTTTCATTAATCACCTTTTCCGCATTGGCAAGCGTGATTGTCGCGTCCACATCCAAATCGATGTAAACAAGCGTTGCACCCGTACGTTTCGCCAACTGTTGCCACGGAATCAAGTTG
Source organism: Listeria rocourtiae subsp. hofi (assembly GCF_963575615.1). Classification (NCBI taxonomy): domain Bacteria; kingdom Bacillati; phylum Bacillota; class Bacilli; order Caryophanales; family Listeriaceae; genus Paenilisteria; species Paenilisteria rocourtiae. The sequence goes on from NZ_CAUYTL010000012.1 coordinate 20,999, forward strand.
CTATGGTGCTCTAAATGAGAAATCACAATCTCATCCCCAGCTTGCAAATTCGCATCGCCATAACCGTTAGCAACCATATTAATTGCCGTCGTTGTACCGCGCGTGAAAATAATTTCCGCCGTTTCACGAGCACCGATAAAGCGTGCCACTTTCGCCCGACTGCCTTCATAAGCATCAGTAGCACGAGCCGCTAACGTATGCACGCCGCGGTGAACATTGGCGTTTTCCCATTCATAATATTTCATTACTGCATCCAAAACTTGCTTCGGTTTTTGGGAAGTTGCTGCGTTATCCAGATAAGCAAGCGGTTTTTCATTGACCTCTTGCTTCAAAATCGGAAAATCAGCCTGAATTTTTTGCGTTAGAGTCATGTTAACGCACTTTCCCTTCGATAACTTCTTTCAATTGAAGTTTTACGCTTTCGATCGGTAGTTGGCGTACAACTGGATCTAGGAAACCGTGAATGACAAGACGTTCTGCCTCTTCTTTTGAAATTCCACGGCTCATCAAATAGAAAAGTTGTAACGGATCCACACGACCAACAGATGCCGCATGCCCAGCCACTACATCATTTTCATCAATTAAAAGAATTGGATTTGCATCTCCACGTGCTTTTGGACTAAGCATCAGCACACGAGATTCTTGTTGTGCATCCGATTTTGACGCACCATGTTTAATATGACCAATACCATTGAAAATCGTGGTTGCACTATCTTTCATTACGCCGTGCGATAAAATCGTGCCAAGTGAAGCCAAACCGTAATGTGTTACACGTGTTGTAATGTTTTGCGTTTGCTTACCACGCCCAACCGTCACTGTTTTTACGTCACTTACTGAACCATTGCCCATCAAGTTCGTTGTATTTTCATTAATCGTGTCGCCATCGTTCATCAAACCAAGCGCCCACTCCACACGGCTATCAGTTCCAACATGTCCACGGCGGCTAACATAAGTTGTCGCGCCACTTCCCAAGTTGTCCACTGCACCGAATTTAATTTGCGCATTGCTCTCCGCAATTACCTCAGCGACGATATTCACGATTCCTTTATTCTCCGTGTCTAGTGTTACATAGTTCTCCACATAAGTAACAGCGCTGTTATCATCTGCAACTAATAAAACATGATTCACGAGTGGAGATACCGCATTTCCGTGCGCAAAAACTGCTTGAATTGGCTCTTTTACTTCCACATTTTTTGGAACATATAAGAACATTCCTCCATTCACAAGCGCCGCATGGAAGGCTGTCAAACGACTTTCATCTACTTTCACCGCTTCGGTCATGAAATATTTCTGCACCAATTCTGGATATTCTTTAGCAGCCGTGATAATATCTGTAAAAATAACACCAGCATCTACTAGCTCTTGACTTAACTGTAGTCGCGCTGGGCGATTATCAATTTGGACATATACATTCGCGTCATCTGCCACTAAAGCTTGCACACTATCAGGTAACGCTTCATTTGTCACACCCGCTTGGAAAGCTGCATAAGCCTCAAACTTCGTGAAATTCCAGCGATCAATTTTCGTTTTATCTACAAATGGCAATGCTAATTCTGAAACTTGTTGCCATGCATTTATCCGTAGCTCTGTTAACCAGCCAGGCTCTCCTAAATCGCCTGAAAAAGCACGGATAAAATCATCTTTTACAGCTAAATTTTCTGTCATGATCTATCCCTCACTCTCTTATTTTTGGTCAACGGTTTCTTCTTCATCTAATTCGATACCAAGTTCTTGCTTAATCCAGTCATAACCTTCGCCTTCTAAACGTTTCGCAAGTTCAGATCCGCCACTCTTCACAACTTTTCCTTGCATCATAACGTGCACAAAGTCAGGCTCTATATAATTTAACAAACGTTGGTAATGGGTAATAATTAGACAACCAAAACCTTCTCCTCGCATTTCATTAATTCCTTTTGAAACAATTTTCAATGCATCAATATCTAGTCCTGAATCGATTTCATCTAAAATTGCAATCGTAGGCTCAATCATCAACAATTGAAGGATTTCATTACGCTTTTTCTCTCCGCCAGAGAAACCTTCATTTAAGTAACGCTCAGCCATCTCTTCGTCCATTTCCAAAATGGCCATTTTCTCATCTAATTTGCGAATATATTGCATCAATGGAATTTCTTTACCTTCTTCACGACGGCTATTGATTGCAGCACGCATGAACTCGGCGTTTGTAACTCCACTAATTTCACTTGGGTACTGCATTGCTAAGAAAAGTCCAGCACGAGCGCGTTCATCTACTTCCATTTCTAGAACGTTTTCCCCGTCTAACTCGATTGTCCCACTAGTTACTTCATATTTAGGATGCCCCATTATTGCTGAGGATAGTGTCGATTTACCAGTTCCATTAGGTCCCATTATTGCATGGATTTCCCCAGTAGAAATTTCTAGGTTAACCCCTTTTAAAATCTCTTTGCCCTCTATTTCAACATGTAAATCTTGAATTTTCAACGTTGACATTAAAAATTACCTCCTAATTTTTTCGCATTATTTTTTCAGTACGTATGGTTCTAGTTTAGTATAATTCTAATCTAATTACAACTATCCGAAATACATTCTTTTTAAAATCCTCACACTTTGTTGTATAGACTCGTGTCTCCCTCCATCGTTCATATTATCACTCACTTCACGGTACTTGAGAAAACTGCTATGTAGTGTCTCTATCAGTGTACCAAAACGTAACACCGAAAACACCCAAAAAGGTTTAAAAAAAGGGATTGTCGAAACGAATGCGATATGCTATGGTTATGATAACGTAACAATTCTGGAGTTTTCGAGATTCTACTTAATAATCATGCGCAACAAGAATTCATGGAGGCACATTTTTATGAAGAAAGCCATCATCGCTTTAGCTTTGATTGTATTATCGGTGGCCATTTTTTTAACCGCTTGTAGCTCGCCGAAATCAGAGTTCATGGCATCATTTAGAAATATTGTAAAGAATAAACAATATACAACTGCACTAACGTTGCATCCTGTTGAAGTATCCGGTTTTAAAGAGCTACGATTACTGAATCCTAAAGCTCTAACCGCTAGCCACCTAACTGTTAAGACCTCGCGAGATACAGAACGCGATTTAACTTATAACACCTTTTTATTTCATGTTGGTGGCGTACCAGCTATGGATTTAACCGCCCACTCCTTCCAAAATGGTAGTACGGGGAAAATTTTTATTCCAGCGAATGATTTTTTTCAAACGACAGCTCCTGTCACAAACCTATTGGATTTGGCAACTGATTCGGTATATTCTAAAGTACGGTCTGAAAATGAAGATTTAAAGGGCAAGCATATTGACCTACTCCAAACAATCCAAAACGTCAGCGGGCAAGTCATTGATGAAAACACCGTTGAAGAACAAGCGGGACAGCTTCAAGCTATCGAAGGAAAAACGGCTTTTCTGATTTATAAGCACCTGAATAACTTGGATAAAAGCCACTATCAGACAGTGGATAAAACGATAAAACTAACATTAAATAAGAAAGAACTCGCCGAACTGGCAAACGCATGGTTAGAAGAATTCTATTCCGATCACGATTTTATAAGCTTGTATTCAGAAATATCTGGTCTCACAGAATCTCAAGCGAAGGCAACTTGGGCGCGTAATAATAAAGACATACAGCAAATCCTAAAAAAACTGATTCAAAATAAAGACGTTCAACTCAACACGGTAATGACTTTACAACCCGATTCCGACAAAGGTATCAAAAAACTAGTCACAGTCGTTAATTACGCTAATCAGGAGCACCAGCAGAAATTGAAATTCAACTTTACGATAGATTTTTTAGATTTCGAAAAGATACCAATATCACCAAATAAAGCCGATATCATTACAAAAAAAGAACTCGACGACCTGATGACCGATATTATCCGCGCACAACGAAAATAGCTTTGGCCCTCGGGCCAAAGCTATTTTTATCGTCTCGCAATATTCACCGTTGTGAACACAAATTTATCATAACGATGACGGGATTTCGAATACTCAAATGCCATCCCATTATTCAAATAAACCGTTTGCTCCACCTCAATCACCGGATCAGTCTCCGAGCAATCTAGATAATCAAAATCAAGCTGGCTTGGCTTATCTGCCCTAATTTGCTTATAGGAACTAGCAATTTTTAAATTCAATTGTTCGCGAATATACGTATAAATCGAGTGCTCCAACACTTCTTGCGTCACACCCGGTATCAACGCTACAGGCATGCAAGTATGCTCTAAAACATAAGGCTCGTCATCCACCAATCTCGCCCTCACGATATCATAAATCGGCGTTTCTAAATCAATATTCAACCGTTCCGCTACATATTTATCCGGAAATGTCACCTGAAACTGTACGATTTTACTCGCTACATCGCGTCCTTCCAACAATTTCGTAAAACCGTTCACTTCTTGGCTATGAATATTAAGCCGATCCATATCAAGCGCCGATTTAATAATGAACGTCCCATGTCCACGCTTCCGATACAATAACCCTTCCAAAACTAGAACCTCAAGTGCCTTTTTCATCGTCATGCGGCTACAATCAAATTCTTTAGCAAGAGTCATTTCATCCGGAATCGGTTTATCAAGCGGATATTCCTTTGCGAAAATACGCTTTTTCAATTCCTCCGCGATAAAACTATATTTTGTCTGATTATTTGCCATGACGCTAAACACCTCTTTTTTCTTTCTATTCTACCATAAAAATTACTCTGCATCCTCAAAACCATTATTATCAGATAATGCTTTATACCAGCGACCTGAAGATTTAATCGTGCGTTTATAATCTTCGTCCAAATTCACCTCAACCAAACCATAACGATTCTTGTAGGCGTTCGCCCACGACCAGCAATCCATAAACGTCCACAGATGATATCCTTTACAGTTCGCTCCTTCTGCCATCGCTTTATGCAACCATTTCAAATGATCCTTGATAAACGCAATCCGGTAATGGTCATCGATATAGCCGTCTGCCGTACGATAACGGTCTTCACCCTCAACACCCATCCCATTTTCAGAAATAAAGAACGGAATATTACCGTAATTATCGCGTAGATTAATGGCAATATCATAAATCGCCTTCTCAAAAATTTCCCATCCGCGATATGGATTCATTTTGCGATACGGCATTTCATAATTATCAAATAAGTGTTCTGGCATAAATGGCGCATCGGGGTGAGCTGCATATTCCTTAGCTTTCACACGGCGCGGCTGATAATAATTCACGCCTAGAATATCAATAATATTATCCTTAATAATCGCCAAATCTTCTGCCGTATATGTTGGCAAAATAGCGTGCTCCTTCAAAATTTCTACCAAATCAGCAGGAAACTCCCCTTTTGTTACAGGATCAAGAAAACTGCGATTAAAAATCAAATCCGCAATATGCGCTGCACGAATGTCAGCAGGATTTTCACTACGCGGATAAGACGGTGTCAAATTCAAGATAATGCCAATCTCACCGTCTTGCTCAAGCGCATGATATTCCTTCACAGCAAGCGCATGAGCCACTGCCGTATGATATGCTACTTGAGCCGCACGCTTGAAATCAACCACATTCGGGTAATGCATATTATACAAATAACCAGCCTCAACGGGAACAATAGGCTCGTTAAATGTAAACCAGTGCTTCACTCGATTACCGAACAACTCAAAACACGTTTTTGCAAAGGTAGCATATGCACTAACAACTTCACGATTTTCCCAACCACCGATTTCCTGCATCGACATTGGCATATCAAAATGATACAGATTAATAAACGGCTCCACGCCATTCGCCAACATCTCATCAATCACATTATTATAAAATTCCACTGCTTTCGGATTCACAGCACCAACCCCATCAGGAATCAAACGCGACCACTGAATCGACGTCCGGAACGAATTATGCCCCGTTTCCTTCATTAATTGGATATCCTCTTTATATTGATAATAAAAATTAGATGTATTCACTGGACCTATATTATTGAAAAACTTGCCTGGCTCCTGCTTATACCAATAATCCCAAATGCTCGGTTTTCTACCATCTACATCCGCAGCGCCCTCTGTTTGCGGACCTGAGGCTGCACTGCCCCACCAAAAATCTTGCGGAAATTCATATTTCATCATTTCTACCTCCAAAGGACGAACAATAAATGCTCGTTTAATATGCTTATTATACCCTATTTTTTTAAAAGTATAAACTTATATATAAATAAAGATGTATTTGAATTCTCGATTTAATAAAATACCACCATCTATTCCCCTCTTGCTAAGCGTCACCAACTACGATAGAATAAACAGATGTCGTATATGTCAGGGAATATGGCCCAGACGTTTCTACTTAGCTACCGTAAATGGCTAAACTACGAGCAATAGCATAGCTCGATTTCTGCTTTAAAGGCGAAATCAGTTCTTTTTTGCGATGGCTCATCTTTGAAAAATGTGCGACAACACAATTCAGGGAGGCTTTTTTTATGGAAAAATTGTTTAAACTGCGAGAAAATAAGACAACAATCAAAACAGAAATTTTGGCGGGACTAACAACGTTCTTGTCAATGGCTTACATATTATTTGTGAATCCTTCTGCGCTTGCAACCACGGGCATGGATATCAGTGCTGTATTCGTCGCTACGGCTTTGGCTGCTGTCGTTGGTTCATTGCTCATGGGATTTATCGCGAACTATCCAATTGGTCTTGCGCCTGGAATCGGGCTTAGTTCCTTTTTCGCGTACACGGTTTGTGCGCAGTGGGGCATTCCTTGGGAAACCGCATTATCCGGCGTTCTCGTCTCCGGCTGTGTATTCATCATCCTTACTGTAACAGGCATTCGCGAAAAAATTATTAACGCGATTCCAACTGAATTAAAATTTGCTGTTGGTGCTGGAATTGGCTTTTTCATCGCGTTTCTCGGTTTGAAGAATGCTGGGATTATCGTTGGAAATAAAGCAACACTTGTGGCACTCGGTGATTTGCATAATAGTGCTGTACTACTGGCAATTTTCGGTATCGTAATCACCATTGTTCTCATGACATTAAATATAAATGGCGCGATTTTTATTGGGATGGCTTCGACTGTTATTGTCGGCATGATTTTTCAGCTCATCGATATTCCCACACAAGTTGTGGCGCCTATTCCAGATATCTCACCTACGTTTGGACAAGCGCTTTTCCATATTGGCGATATTTTCACGCCACAGATGTTGATTGTTATTCTGACATTTTTCTTCATTGACTTCTTTGATACCGCGGGAACACTCGTGGCTGTTGCAAACCAAGCAGGGTTTATGAAGGATAATAAAATACCGCGTGCGAGCCGTGCTTTGTTTGCTGATTCCTCGGCAACGATTGTCGGTTCGATTCTAGGAACATCTACAACGACTTCTTATGTAGAATCAACAGCTGGCGTTGCTGTCGGTGGTCGTACTGGATTGACAGCGATTGTTATTGCCATTTGTTTTGCCTTATCAATGTTCTTCTCACCGCTTCTTGGCGTCATTACGAGCGCTGTAACAACTCCTGCACTCGTCATTGTCGGAATCCTAATGATTGGCAATGTTGCTCATATTGATTGGTCAAAATTCGAAATCGCTGTACCTTGTTTCATGGTTATTCTAATGATGGTTCTAAGCTTTTCAATTGCCTCTGGAATCGCGCTAGGCTTCATTTTCTACCCAATCACAATGTTCTTCAAAGGACGCTACAAAGAAGTTCATCCAATTATGTATGTCTTAATGATTTTGTTTATCTGCTACTTCATATTCGTCGTTTAAAAAAAGGGGCTTGGACATACCCCAAATAAATCGGCGACAAGCAAGATTCACATCCTACTCGAAAAAAGGATTTGTGATATCTTGCTTATTTTGCATGAAAATGAGTTTTTGTCTTTGCCTCTCTAATTTTGCTCGTAATAGTCGTAACCTCGACCAACATCTGCTAAACTATGCGCGTCTGATCCATACACCAATTCAATACCCAATCCGCGTGCTTCATGTATCACATCAAGTGACGGATACGTTTCTCCACAATATTCCTTATAAAGTCCCGCCGTGTTCCAATCTAATTGATAACCATTGGCTTTTACATCTTTTAATAAGTCCGATACTTGTTGTCGCACAACACTTTTCATAGCAGTTTCCTCTTCTAAGAAAAAACGCTGGAATTTCTGACAGAGCGAGATATGTCCCAATCGCATCGGTTTTGCTGGGCCCAAATCGGCAAATAACGACTCTCGAATCAACGCGTAGTAGGCCTTCTGGATTGCCTCAAAGTCATTATAATATGCTAAAATGCCAGTTTTAAAATCTTCTGCTGAAAAATCAATGAAACGCCAACCGTCCACACCTGGCATAAAATGTAGGGACAGTACTCCATCATCCATCTGCGAGCCATATTCCTTTAACAATGCCCGCGTATCAGCTTCAAATCCCGGTAAAAAATCAACTTCCAACCCAACATGAATTCTAATCTGGTCTTTATATTTCCGCTTCATAGCATGCGCATGTTGAAAATAAGCATCTAGTTGATCCCATCGAATGGCTGCTGTCGCTATATCTTCCACCCGATTTGCAATAACAGCTTCAAAAGCAACTGGCATCGGTGGGTGCTCCGTAATTGAATAATCCGTAAAACCAAGCATGATCGCTTTTTCAATCATTGCTTCCACTTTGTCTCCCGAACCATGGGGGCAGAATTCTGTATGTGTATGTCCATCCCATTTTTTCATTTTGCATCGCTCCTTTTCTTCATTGTATCATTCCTCCTTTCAAAAATGCCATGATATCGATATCCATCTGTTTTATTTCTCGCTCTATTTTAGTGTTTATTTCTCGAATATTCTATAAATTTATTGGTATACTTAGATATATTCTTTTGTATTTACAAAAACACTTTAACCTGCTAATATGGTAATACAATAAAGTTGATGAAAAGGAGCTCAGAATTATGAAATGGAATCGAAATTTGCCTATTGGAACCAGAGATAAACTTTTTAAGGAAGCGGCAACGGCTTATGATATGGAACACTTGGTAAATCGGTCGTTTCATGCACGTGGGTATCAGCGGATTGAGACGCCAGTTATCGAATTTGACGATGTTTTCTCGGCGATTAACGATATGAATTTATACCGCTTTTTTGATAAGAAAGGACGATTGACCGTTCTGCGGCCGGATATGACATCGCCTATTGGACGGGTTATTAGTACGACTGGCGTGACGCCACCACTTAAGCTTTCATATAGTGGAAAAGTGTTCCGTGCGAATGAGGAACTGGTTGGGGAGCGCAATGAGATGACGCAGGCTGGGATTGAGATTATTGGCTTTGCTTCTATTAAAGCTGAAATTGAGTGTATTACGAGCGCGATTGCAGTTTTGAAGCAGCTAGGAATTAGTGATTTTCAAATTGAGATTGGGCACGCTGCAATTTATCAAGCGATTATTCAAACGTTGGATTTACAAGGCAGTGATGAAGAGAGTTTCCGCCAAGTATTGCAAAATAAAAGTTTATTTGGGATTCGGGCATTTGTGGAAAACCATCCGAGCGTGATGGACGATTTTATTTTAGCTTTGCCGCGATTGTTTGGCTCGGTAGATACGATTCGGGAGGCACGCGCGCTAACGAGAAATGAGCTTATTTTAGAGGCATTGGCGCAGATGGAAGCGATTATTCAGGTTGTAGACGCACCAGAACATTTGTCAGTAGATATTGGATTGGTGCAGGAACTTCACTATTATACTGGCGCGATTTTCCGAGGATATGCAGATATGTCGGCGGTACATTTTTTGAGTGGTGGGCGTTATGATTCGCTGTTGGCGCAGTTTGGTGAGGATAATTGGCCGGCGGTTGGCTTGGCGCTCAACGTGGACGAAATTGTATCACTGAAAAGGCGAACGTTGAAGGTTGATGCAACGGATGCGAAAACTTTTATTCATTATTCGCTCGAGACAACGCATTTGGCGGAAGAAGTACTTGCCGAGATGCCTAATAGTTCGCTCAGTTTTTTCGATGATTTGGCGGAGAGTGTGGCGTTTGCAAAGAAGTGGCAGTTTAGCAAAGTGATTGATGTGAGTAATCATACAGTGCGCGAAATTGATCTGGACGAGGAGGTTTTGAGATGAAATCATTGCAAATTGCTCTGACGAAAGGAAGATTAGAGAAATCCGCGGTGGCGCTTTTGGAACAGGCTGGCGTGGACTGTACGATGTTACATGAAAAAAGCCGGAAGCTAATTTTCAAAAGTGAAGAATCTCCCTATTCGTTTATTTTGGCGAAGGCTCCAGATGTGACAACGTATGTGAAGCATGGTGTTGCGGATATCGGAATTGTCGGAAAAGACGTATTGATGGAGCAGGATAAAGAACATTACGAGATGCTCGATTTGAAAATTGGGCGATGCCAGTTTTGCCTAGCGTCGACGCCCAATTTTGATCCAAGTGATTACAAGCGTAAAATTATCGCGACAAAATATCCGACGGTAGCAACGAAATATTTTCGCGAACGTGGTGAGGATGTCGAGATTATCAAAATTGAGGGCTCTGTTGAAATGGCCCCGATTTTAGGATTGGCAGATGCAATTATTGATATTGTGGAAACTGGCTCAACGCTACGTGAGAATGGTTTAGTTATTTTTGATACGATGTATGATATTTCGGCTCGACTTATCGTGAATAAAGCATCGCTGAAACGGAATAAAACGCAAATTTTTAGGTTGATTGATTTGTTGGAAAATACACTTGAGGAGGTTGCGAAATGAGGTTGATTTCTGGGAATAAAAAGGCGATTTTGCAAGGATTACATAGTGTGGCAAATTCGGATGCTCAATCCGAAACGGAGTCAGCTGTTAAAGCAATTATTGCGGATGTGAAGATGAATGGTGATGCGGCGCTTTTTCGCTTAACAGAGGAGTTTGACGGGATTCAATTAACGGATTTTAGGGTGCCGCAACATACATTGGATTGTGCGCTAGATGAGGTTGAAGCTGAGTTTATTGAGGCATTGGAACAGGCAAAAGCTAATATTTTATCTTATCATCAAAAACAGAAGCAATCTGGGTTCGTGGATACAGAAAAACAAGGCGTGATGCGCGGTCAGCTCGTTCGCCCACTTGAGATAGCTGGTATTTACGTTCCTGGTGGTACAGCTGCCTATCCTTCTTCGGTTTTGATGAATATTTTACCTGCTAAAATTGCGGGTGTTCCGCGGATTGTTATGGTGACGCCACCTGGAAACGACGGCTTAAACCCCTATATTTTAGCTGCAGCGAAAATTGCGGGTGCTGATGAAATATATCAAATTGGTGGCGCACAAGCTATCGCTGCTTTGGCATTTGGCACGGAGTCGATTCCAAAAGTGGATAAGATTGTCGGACCCGGAAATATTTTTGTGGCATTAGCGAAGCGAGAAGTATTTGGTATTGTCGATATTGACATGATTGCAGGACCTTCAGAGGTTGTTGTTGTGGCAGATGAGACGGCAAATCCGCGCTTTGTCGCTGCTGACTTATTATCACAGGCAGAACATGATAAACTGGCGCGCGCGATTCTGATTACGACGAGTGAATCGTTTGGTCAAGCAGTGGCTGGCGAAGTAGAACAACAATTGCAAAGCCTTCCACGCGAAGATATTGCACGGGCTTCGATTGCTAATTTGGGGCAAGTAATTATCACAGAATCTCTAGAAGATGCGTTTGATATTATGAATGAGATTGCACCGGAACATCTTGAGATACAGTTGGAGAACCCAATGGATTATTTGAGCTATGTGAAAAATGCCGGCTCGGTTTTCTTGGGTGCTTATGCCTCAGAGCCGCTTGGTGATTACTTTGCTGGACCAAATCATGTGTTACCAACAAGTGGAACAGCGCGCTTTTTCTCCCCGCTCGGAGTCGCTGATTTTTGCAAGCGAACCTCGTTCATTTCATACACAAAAGCTGCACTGGAACGTGAGAAAGATGCTATTGTCATGTTGGCAGAAAAAGAAGGCTTGACGGCGCATGCTCGGGCTATCCAAATTCGATTTGAGGAGGACAACGAAAATGAGAACAGCTAAAATAGAACGGAAAACAGCAGAAACAGCAATTAAAATGGAGATTTATCTTGATCAACCGGAGAAATGCGAAATTAATACCGGGGTTGGTTTTCTTGACCATATGTTGACTTTGTTTGCAAGACACAGCCGTATTGGGTTTGTTTGTGAGGCGATTGGTGACTTGGAAGTGGATTCGCATCACACAGCGGAAGATGTCGGGATTGTTCTTGGGCAATGTTTGAAAGAAGCACTTGGCGATAAAGCTGGCATTAATCGTTACGGATCGGAATATGTGCCAATGGATGAGTCGCTTGGCTTTGTGGCACTTGACTTGAGTGGCCGCTCATATTTAGTTTTTGATGCAGCATTTGATAATCCAAAACTTGGTGCTTTTGATACGGAATTGGTTGAAGAGTTTTTCCAAGCTGTGGCGTTTAATGCTACGATGAACCTGCACTGCCGCGTCCTTTACGGCAAAAATACACATCACAAAATTGAGGCGTTGTTTAAAGCATTTGGCCGAGCCTTGCGTCAAGCAATTACGGTGAATCCTGATATCGTGGGCGTTAACTCAACGAAAGGTGTGCTGTAAATGCGAATTGCCATTATTGATTATGATGCGGGAAACACGAAAAGTGTCAGCAAAGCGCTTGATTTTATTGGTTTGGAGAATACGATAACTGCTTCGAAAAATATAATTTTGGAGGCAGATGGGATCATTTTGCCTGGTGTAGGTGCTTTTCCACAAGCGATGGCGGCATTGGAGGAACGAGATTTAATCCCTGTTTTGCAAGAAGCAGTGGCGCATGGAAAACCGTTACTTGGTGTTTGCCTCGGGATGCAATTATTGCTAGATTCTAGTGAAGAATTTGGCTACACACAAGGGCTTGGACTTATTCCTGGTCACGCAAAATTATTGCCAGATACAGCTAAAATTCCTCATATGGGATGGAATCGGTTAGAGGTGAAGCAGCACTCACCATTAACGCAAGATCAAGACGGCAATTTTATGTATTATGTACATTCGTATTATGCAGTTTGTGAGGAAAAATATGTACTGGCTTCGAGTAATTATTCAGTAGAAGTTCCTGGTATTATCGCAAATGAGAACGTATATGGCGCCCAATTTCATCCCGAAAAAAGTGGGCAAGCAGGACTCAATATTTTACAAGGATTTAAGGAGGTAATAGCATGCAGATCTTCCCAGCAATAGATTTAAAAGACGGCCGTTGTGTGCGGCTTTATCAAGGTGATTTTGCACAGGAAACCGTTGTGAATCCTGACCCTATTGCTCAAGCCACAGCGTTTAGTAAGCAAGGCGCAACGTACTTACATATTGTCGATTTAGACGGTGCCTTGGAAGGAAAACCGGTGAACTTAGACGTTATTCGAGCGATGAAAAAAGCAGCTAAACTACCCGTTCAAGTTGGCGGAGGAATTCGTACGATGAAACAGATTACATTTTACCTTGAAGAAGCAGGAATTGATCGTGTGATTATTGGTTCGGCTGCGCTAGAAAATCCTGATTTTGTTCGTGATGCCGTGAAACTTTATGGCGCCAAAATCGCGATTGGAATTGATGCGAAAGATGGCTTTGTTGCAACGTCTGGTTGGCTCGATGTGAGTGCTACAGATTACCTTACGTTCGCGCGAGAAGTTGAAAAAAGTGGCGTGCAAACAATCATTTTTACAGACATTGCAAAAGATGGTACATTGGAAGGTCCAAATTTGGAACAACTTCAAGCTTTGCAACAAGCTGTTTCCATTGATATTATCGCATCTGGCGGTGTGAGTGACAAGCAAGATTTGGAGCAACTTTCAGCGCTCGGTTTATACGGTGCAATTTGCGGTAAAGCTTTGTATAACGGCAATATTTCAATGGCAGAAATCACGGAGGTGGAGAGCCTTGCTGACTAAACGTATCATTCCCTGCTTGGACGTAACAGATGGGCGTGTCGTGAAGGGCATCAATTTCGTGTCGTTAACAGATGTTGGTGATCCTGTTGAAATCGCTAAAGCTTACAATGAAGCTGGGGCGGACGAACTCGTTTTCCTTGATATTACGGCGACGCATGAGGAGCGCCGAACAATGATTGACGTTGTGGAACGTACTGCGGAGCAAGTCTTTATTCCACTTACCGTCGGCGGAGGTATCCATTCTGTTGCGAACATGAAAGCACTACTTCAAGCCGGTGCAGACAAAATTTCTCTCAATTCAGCCGCCCTTAAAAACCCAGATTTAATCGCAGAAGGTGCTGCCAAATTCGGCAAACAATGTATCGTTGTCGCCATCGATGCTAAATATCATACTGAGGATAATTCCTGGCACGTTTACAGTCGCGGCGGGCGCGATGACACTGGTCTTGATGCAATCCAATGGGCGAAAAAGGCCGTCTCACTAGGTGCTGGCGAAATCCTCCTAACGAGCATGGACGGCGATGGTACCAAAGACGGTTACGACATTGCACTCACCGACGCTATTTGTAAAGCTGTCTCTGTTCCGGTTATCGCATCAGGCGGTTGTGGGAATGCTGATCATATGGCAGAAGTATTCGCCAAAACAAGCGCTGACGCTGCACTCGCTGCTTCGATTTTTCATTATGGCGAAATCACGATTCCAGAAGTCAAACAAATCTTGCAAAAGAAAGGAGTTGCCATTCGCCCATGACACTTAATTTTTCAAAAGGCCTCATTCCTGCAATTATCGTAGAAGATACGAGCGGTGACGTCCTTATGCTCGCCTATATGAATGCCGAAAGTTATCAAAAAACGCTCGATACAAACACGACTTGGTTTTTCTCCCGTTCTCGTAATGAACTCTGGAATAAGGGCGCGACATCTGGCCATTTTCAGCATGTTAAAGAGATCCGCTCCGATTGTGATAATGATACACTTCTAATTCGTGTCGACCAGATTGGAGCCGCCTGCCATACTGGAGCGCACAGTTGCTTTTTTAATTTAGAAAAGGAAGTGACCAAAAAATGACGATTCTAACCGAACTTTTCGACCAAATTACAGACCGTAAAACCTTGCCAAAAGAAGGTTCTTACACCAATTATTTATTCGACCGCGGCCTTGATAAAATTTTAAAAAAAGTGGGTGAAGAGACGACAGAGGTGGTCATTGCTGCCAAAAATAATGACAATGCAGAACTCACGTCAGAACTCGCCGATTTGACCTACCACATCCTCGTACTATTAGCGCAGCAAGGGTTGACACCGGAAGATATTGCGCACGAACTTGAAAAACGTGAAGGTAAACTAAGCGTCACTAAGGATCGCAAGCCAATCGATGAATTATAAGGAGGCTCGAGCATATGGTAAAATCATCGCTAAACACTCTATCTGCCTATAAACCTGGTAAACCGCTTGAAGAAGTACGCCGCGAACTTGGACTAAAAAAAATCACCAAACTAGCATCCAATGAAAATCCCTTTGGCACGTCTAAATCGGTCTCGCGAATTTTAAATGAAGGCGCGATTGACTTATCCTATTATCCAGACGGTGCTGGAAGAATTTTGCGCGAGAACATTGCCACTTTTCACGGCGTATCCACAGACAAAATTCTACTTGGATCTGGTCTCGATGACGTCATCCAAATCATCTCACGCGCTGTCCTAGAACCCGGAGATAATATCATCGAAGCTGCACCAACATTCTCTCAATATTCACTACATGCTACGATTGAAGGCGCTGAAACAATCCGTATTCCAGTAAATGAAACAACTGGTAAATCTGATTTAACTGCGATGGCTAGCGCCGTCAATACACGTACAAGAATCATCTGGCTCTGCAACCCGAATAATCCAACAGGTACGATTTCCAGCCAACAAGAAGTCCTAACTTTACTGGAATCCGTCCCCAAAGATGTATTAGTCATCAGCGACGAAGCCTATTTTGAATACGCCACAGCAGCAGAATATCCAGACACACTCGCACTTTTAGATCGTTTTCCAAATCTCATCATCATGCGTACTTTCTCCAAAATTTACGGTTTGGCAGGCTTACGAATCGGATACGCTATCATCCCAGACGCACTAACAGAACCTTTTAATATTGTACGGCTTCCATTTAATACTTCATCCATCGCCCAATCCGCAGCAACTGCAGCACTTGCCGATCAAGCATTTGTCGAAAAATGCATAGACGCGAACACAAAGGGGTTACAACAATGGTATGATTTCCTAGACAAACGTAACCTCACTTACTACAAATCAGACGCCAACTTCATCTTTTTTGATGCCGAGCGCGATGCCACAGAGCTATTCAATCAACTGCTCCAAAAAGGTTTCATCGTGCGCGCCGGTCTCAAACCAAATTGGCTACGAATAACGATAGGATCAGCTAGTGAAAACCAGGCATGCATCCAAGCCTTAGCATCAATTTTAGACATAAAATAATACTTTCTAACACATATCTAAGCCTTCTCTCATCACATTTTCATCAAACAAAGTAAACCTAACAAAACTGTCACATTTCCATTTCAAATTGTAAGCTAAAACGATGTTTCCAATTTTCATTTCAAGTTATACTTATTTTATTGGAGCAATTCATCTTTTCCCCAAGATGATGTGGCGACGACGATAAATAAAATGAGCTTTCTTTTAAAGAACCTAATACACGCTTCAAAAGAAAACTCATTCCCTATTCAAAAGTGACGAGCATTACTCGCTTTGCTCCATACCGAGAATATATACATCCCTATATCATAAAATTTCCCTGATATCCCTTTAAATCGTCGTCACCACAAACTCCTAAAAAACTCCCTACTGCACCCACGGTTCCCCCCGTGGGTGTTGTTGCGATTCTTACGAAGCCTCTTTAGCTGAGTTAGAACCGCAATATGCATGCGAACGCAGTTGAGCATGTAATCCATCAGTGGCTCTTACACTACAAACCAACACCACACACATACGCCCACAAGCCAATTACTTCCTAAATATACATGTAAGTAAACCAATCAGTAGAATGTTTCAGCAAAAAAGAGCGCATTAGAAAATATATTATATTAACCATTCCTTGAATTACTTACTCCAGGTAACTCTCTCTTATTTCTTCTTATTCGCAATGAAATAACGCACAAAATTCAGTATCAATCCCACTATAATAATCACTATTAGCATAAGAACTAGAGGCGATCTATCATTAAAATAATTAGCAACTGTAACTCCCAAAAGAACAGACCACAATATCGTTAGCAATATCAGATTTAATTTTGAAGCATCAAACTTCTTCATAATAATCACTCACATCCTAGCATTTAGTTGTATTTCTTAGTTAAAATGTCTTCCCTACGTTTTCCGTTAGCCATTTGTCCAAAGCTTCTCTAGGATAATAAACATAACCTTTTATCGTAATGCTAGGCAAGCTCCCAGCCTTCTTCAAAAGCCCCATCTCTTCATCACCAATGCCTAAATAAATCATCGCACTATATTCATCTAGTAATTTCGGCTCTAAACTCCCCACTTGAACATCAATCGGGCTTTCATTTGAAATTTCTACCTGCCTAGGCCCTTCATCCATATAATCACCAGAATCAGCCAGCCCACCTCCAATTGTACACCCCGCAATAATTAAACAAATCCCAATAATCCATGCATACTTACTTTCCATAATTACTGTCTCCCTTTTATGTTTCTCTATATCGGCTTCACAACAGTCGGCTGATAATCAATCAAAATCATCGAACGCTCTCCAGCCTCGTCACCTGTTCCCTTATGTACCGAACTTACATAGTGACTCACAGCTATATCCGCAACCCCATAAGATTCCAAAGCTTCTGTTAACGCGAAATCCGCAAAAATATGCTGGGCATCAATATTTTCAGGAAACTGGTCCACATCAGCTACCGTCGCAATTACATTCTGACCACCAACAACATTCTGACGCTTCACCAAATGGGCAAACGTAAACGGCTCACCATCGCGATGCAAGCAATTCGGCGACGAAACAGCCTCATCCCCATCACGTTCCACTTTTAACTTAACAAAATGCACACCGACATTCACTGGCATCACTAAATCTCTTTTTTCCCAATACGTCTGTGCAAAATCAAATTGAATAATGCGCTTCAAGAGCTCATTTTCCAGCATCTCCTTTTGTAACATCGGAAAACTGCGATATGCATCCTTAAACTCTGGATTAAATGCCCCTTGAAAATACTCCGCGACTTCCTCTCCATCCGCATCAATCATCGCCGGCAACCATTCCACCTGATTCGACCAAGGCAAAATAACCGCGCGCGAAAAACGGCGATAGCGATGAAGCCCAGAAGCATAAGCATCTACCGGCAAATCTTCAAAAGCCTGTTCAATTTCAGCAAACTGCTCCTTAACCCAACTCGCTTCCTTCTTATATAAATGCCCAATATCCGCTCCAGCATCGAATCGAATAAAGCCTTTTTCTAACATTTCATCTTTGTACACTATCCATTCCCTCATTTCTTTTCAAAACTCCCTTACATTGTAACATTCCGAAGCCACTCAAAGAAAGCGTTTGTAAATTGCGCATCTTGTTAAAAAAATCAGAAAAATCGTTTTTTTGTCTTGTATCCTTATCATATTTCATGTAAACTAACATTATAAGTGAAATTTCAGAACAGCGAATCCTGAAAAATAAGAACAAACGCAGGCAATTATATCCCATTCAATGATACGTTTATTCTCACTTAAAATTAAACCACGAGGAGCGATTCAATATGGTACAACCAACAACAGTGTCAAAAGAAGTCGAGGCTGCCGAAGACTACACGGCGCGTATCTTTGAAACAATCAAAAAACGCAATCCTTCCGAAGATGAATTTCACCAAGCAGTAGAAGAGTTTTTACAATCCTTAGTCCCTGTTTTAGCGAAAGAGCCGAAATATGAGGCAGCTGGAATTCTAGAAAGATTGACCGAGCCAGAACGACTTATCACATTCCGTGTCCCTTGGGTAGACGATAACGGCAATGTCCAAGTCAACCGTGGTTTCCGCGTACAATTCAATAGCGCTATCGGTCCATATAAAGGCGGACTTCGTTTCCATCCATCTGTAAACGGCAGCATCGTCAAATTTCTTGGATTCGAGCAAATTTTCAAAAACTCCTTGACTGGCTTGCCAATCGGTGGCGGTAAAGGTGGTTCCGATTTTGATCCTAAAGGTAAATCAGATAATGAAGTTATGCGCTTCTGCCAAAGCTTCATGTCCGAATTACAGAAATATATCGGTCCAAATACAGACGTACCAGCCGGGGACATCGGTGTCGGCGCTCGCGAAATCGGCTTCCTTTTCGGCCAATACAAGCGCTTAAACGCCTTTGATGCCGGCACGCTAACTGGTAAAGGTCTGAACTACGGTGGAAGCTTAACGCGTACCGAAGCAACAGGTTACGGCGTCGTTTACTTCACACAAGAAATGCTACAAGACAAAAATGATTCTCTAAAAGGCAAGAAAGTCATCGTTTCTGGTTCAGGTAACGTCGCGATTTATGCTATCGAAAAAGCCCATGAGCTTGGCGCGACAGTCATTGCATGTAGCGATTCAAGTGGCTATATCCTAGACGAGAACGGTATCAATGTCGCAACCGTGAAACAATTAAAAGAACAAGAGCGTAAACGTATCAGCGAATATACAACGCACCATCCAAGTGCCACCTTTGTAGCAGACGGAGATATTTGGTCACTACCTGCCGATATCGCTCTGCCTTGCGCAACACAAAATGAAATCAATGCAGATCAAGCCGCAACACTCGTAAAGAATGGTGTTATTGCAGTAGCAGAAGGCGCGAACATGCCATCCACACTCGATGCCGTTGCTATATTCCAAGAGAACAACGTCTTATTCGGACCTGCTAAAGCTGCAAATGCTGGCGGTGTTGCCGTATCAGCTTTAGAAATGGCTCAAAACAGCATCCGCATGAGCTGGACTTTTGAAGAAGTTGATTCTCACCTGAAATCTATCATGAAAAATATCTACAAAAACGCTAGCGCCACAGCATCTGCTTACGATGCCTCTGGAAACCTAGTCGTTGGTTCCAACATTGCCGGCTTCTTAAAAGTTGCTGATAGTATGTTGACAGAAGGTATTATCTAAACACCAAAAAGACCGTATAATGATGGGGTGATTCCCTCACTATTCGGTCTTTTTTCTACTGTATTCTAGTGTCGACTCAATATTACGTGTTAACGTACTTCCCGCACCTACAACGACGTTCTCCCCAATGCTTAGATTTGGCACCACAACACTCCCAGCACCAATCAACACACTATCTGCCACAGTACATCCGCCTGTCACAACGCTTCCAGGAGCAAAATGAACAAAATTGCCAACTGAAATATCATGTTCCACGGTAGCGCCACTGTTTACAATCACATGTTTACCAAGCGTCGTATGTGCCTGAACAATTGCCCCTGCCATCACTAAACTGCCCTCATCGATTCTTACAGTTGCTTCTACAAAAGCAGTCGGATGAATAATCACTGCAAATCTTTTTCCAGCCAAAGCCAAAGTTCTGGCGATTTTTTTCCGAATTTCATTATCACCAATTGCTACAAAAAAGACCACATCGTTATTCATTTGCGTCAAACCATGCAAGCTTTCATCCAATGATGTATACACAATCCCTTCTCGCATCATAGGTTCATGATACTTATCGTCCCATACCTCCGTCAATTGGTAGGTTCCACTTTCCCGAACGATATTCTGAACAATTTTACTATGACCTCCGTCACCAATAATAACAAGGGATTCCACCGATGATTTTTTTCTAAACAAAAATGGCGCCACCTTCTGCAGATCCGCCCATCTCACAAACAATACATCGCGAAACGGCACACGATATTTCCGTTTAAACCAAAGCACCATTGTCATCCCACAAAAGGCATAGGAGATAACCGAAGCAAATGCAGAACCATAAATATGAAAGAATGGAATTAGCGCTACATTTAAGCCGATATTTAATAATACACTAATAAGCAATGTAATGAAGTAAAAACGCCACCCACCGTTAGCTGAAAACAATGTTCCAATAATTTTCGTATAGACCATAAAAGGAACTGCCAAAAACATGAAGACTACAATCGGATATGCTGCCACAAAATCGGGCCCAAATAATAACCCCAATATTGGTTTTCCAAATGCAATAACCAGCACTGCAACAAGAACAACCGCTGTGAAACCTAGTCGAATCGAAAATGTCATTCGCTTCACGTCATCCTTACGCGCATTATGATGGAACATAACCTCTTTAAAAATATCCGGAATCATCCACGAATACTCCGCAAGCGCAACGCCTGTACTATACAACCCAATATGATAAAAATCCACAGACATCACTTTCAAAATAATAATATCTGCCTGATAATTAATCGCGATCAAGAAAGAGGTCAATAACGGGAGAAAGGCTAGCATTGTCATCTTCTTATATTTAACCGGAACAATTGTAAACTTAAAATCCTTATCCCACAATGACACTAAAGAAAAAAACATCGATACGTAGCTCTTCAATCCGAAAATAATCAAAATCAGATACAAATTTTCACTCGTCAGGAAAAAAGCAAGGGTAATCAAGCTCGTATTTATGAGCGATGAAATAATAATAATCATGGACTGCTGCTTCAAATTTTCCACTAAATTAATTTGTGTCACTTGTAAATTCAACACATTCACACTAATCAGCAAAGCACTTATACCTAAAATCACATTTTTCGTAATCACCATAATAAGCAAAGAAATAATCAAATACAGAAAAAATTGAAGAAAAGAGTAACTTACAAAGAGATTTTTGGCACGCTTATCTTGCTTTCTAAAATGCGGATAAATAAGTGAGATACCCAAGTTAAGAATCGTTGTCCCTACAATTACAACATTGACGATAAACATATATTCCCCGCGCATTGCAGGTCCAAAATATCTCGCCACCAGCATCAGACTGATAATTCCATTAAGAACAACGAACCCTTTTTTCACAAAAGTCAGGAAGAATGCGTTATTAAACATTTGTGTAGCAAAACTCATAGAGACATTTCCTGCGCGCGAATAACTCGAGCTGGTACTCCACCAATAATCGTATGTGGTTCAAAATTCTTCGTCACAACAGCGTTCGCTCCAACAGTCGTCCCTTCTGCCACCGTAACGCCAGCATTAATAACGGCATGACTCGCTAGCCATGAACCTTTTCCAATAACGACACCCGCCGCATTAGACTCCATCGAAACCGCACCATCTTGATAGACATGTTTCGATGTCACAATGACGCACATCGGGCCCACCGATACATTCCGTTCAATCTTCAAACCACCTGTACCATTCAAATAACACTGATGCGCAATGTACACATCATCTCCAATACTAATCAAGTCTGGCCGGTTAATAATAACCCGTGATCCAATTCTGAAATTAGCGCCGCATTCCTTGAAAAAAGGGCGCATCCATCGACCACGAATTTTAGTCGTAACATCCGTATTTGGCATCAAGGCAGTAATCAATTGGATGCAATGTATTGGTAACACATATCGGAAAAACAATTTTTTCTTATTCATAGTGAACATCTCCTAGACGTTTCTTGTAAACAATTTTTCGATTCACGTAGTATACGATTAAAAATAGCGCCAAGTTATAGCTAAGATCATTGATAATATTCATCGTGTTCTGCCCCATCAACATGCCCATCCGCGTACAAACTAACGTCAGGAAGTAGAACATCTCAATAGAACGTGTCTGATCAATTTTGGATTGGATAAAATAAGCGAGACATACGACTAGCACAGATAGTAATGGTGACAAAAGATATCCAAAAAACAAGTTCCCTTGGCCAATCATTGGCAAAATTTGCGTCGCGTGATCCGAATAAAAGTAACGCTGATTAAAGAAAATATTCGAATACTCAAACGGCAAGTCCTTCACCAACATATTGACCCCAATCATTGGTCGGAAAATATCGAAAAATAATACACTCCAATGTTGCGCCTCTGGATAAATCAATTTTGTTTCAAGTGCCATCGCCACATTGTACGGCCCACCAAAATACACTTGTAAATTATCCGTAAAATCGGTAATACCACTCGTACCACCTGATATCGAAGCAATATTTCGCACTGTACTCATGATGATAAGAATTCCAACAAGCATCCCAATAACAAGGAATACAACCATTTTGAAATACTTAGGGAACAACAATCGAAACGTAACTAAACTAACAATCGTAACGAGTACAATATCCGAACGGTTCGTACCAATAAAAATTCCGATGTTAACAAAGAGCGCACCTATCGCAATCCAGACATAAAGTAACTGGCTTGTTGCTTTATGTTTCTTATATGCCCACCACAGAACAATAATAAAGAGGAGCTGTTTCGCTAAAATAAACATATAACCACCAAGCATGACCATCACATTACTGCCTTCCATTACATCCACTAAATCAGGCTTCGGAATAAAGAAGCTAATCGATGAAATAACGCCAGGTATTCCTACCGCAGCTAGCAAAGCAACCGCAGTAAATATCATATAGCCAAAATAGCTTTTCGTCCCGTCAAATGGCTGTTTCTTATCTCTCGGCCGGTACTTTTTATTTTGTAAATAATCCAAAATCCCAATAACAATCGTCACGATAACCAACTCATACACCATGAGATAAATCGCTGTTTCCATCGATCCAGCAAGTGGCGGTTCCGGTGATCTGCCTCCGTAATAATCATTAAATACAATAAAGTAAGGTAGCAGTACAAATCTGGCAAACCCAATCCCGGTAAAAACAATAATAAATACTTGAAATCGCCGGAATAATACCCTTGAAAATAAGATTAGGAAACAGATGGTATACGTCAAAGGTAATAAAAATAATTGGTCGTAACCACTGGCATTGGCATAGTTCGCTACATAAAAGGTGACAAAACCACCGATACCTAGCATGATAAAGTTTAGCGCTATCGTATAGAATTGTTTCGGAATTTTTATTGGCATATTGAGTCATACATCCTTCACATTATTTGCTGATGATTGTTTTTACCGCGTCCATTACATAGTCCTGTTCCTCTTGCGTCATCTGCGTACTGGATGGCAAACATAGTCCCGTCTGGAATAGTTTACTTGCTACATCACCCGTCTCATGCGCATAAAAAGGAGCATCTTGAAAAAGTGGCTGCTTATGCATTGGCTTCCATAATAATCGACTATCAATCCCTTGTTCCTTTAAAGCTTCCATTATATCGTTTGGTGTTTTTTTAACAGCTTCATCGCAAAATGTCATTGCTGAAAGCCATCGATTTCCCTTTGCTTCCTCTAATTCAGGCATCATTGTCACACTAGGAATATCTTTAAAGCCCTCTTTATATGCTGCAAAGATAGCTTGCTTTTTTGCTACCCGCTCATCCAAAACTTCCATTTGAGCGATACCAATACCTGCGAGTACATTACTCAAGCGATAATTGTAACCCACTTGATGATGCAAATAGTACGGCGCCTCTTCTTTCGACTGACTTGCTAAAAAACGCGTTTTCTTAATCTTTTCTGGTTGTTTAGCTACTAGTGCGCCACCACCAGATGTTGTAATGATTTTGTTACCATTAAAAGAAAAGATTCCAAAGTCACCGAATGTTCCAAGTGGAGCCTGTTGATACGTGCTACCAAGTGCTTCTGCCGCATCTTCTACTACCGGAATACCGTATTCATCTGCCAAAGCGATAATTTCATCCATTTTCGCAGATTGTCCGTAAATGTGTACCACGATGATAGCTTTTGGTAACTGGTTCTTAGCTTTTGCATCTTCTAACGCTTTTTGTAAGGCATATGGAGACATACACCACGTTTCTTCCTCAGAGTCAATAAATACTGGCTTAGCGCCGAGATACAGTGCTGGATTAATGCTCGCAACAAAAGTGAATGTCGAACAAAATACCGTATCTCCTGCTCTAATTCCCAAAAGTTCTAACGCTAGGTGAATCGCTGCTGTTCCAGATGAAACGACCGCTGCATCTGAAACTTGATTATAGGCAGCCAAGCTCGCTTCAAATTGATCTACATTGGAGCCTAACGGTGCTATCCAATTCTCCTGAAAAGCTTTCTGAATGTATGCCTCTTCCATTCCACTCATATGAGGTACCGCTAAAGGAATCATTTTCTTTTTTTTAAGCATGTTTAATCTCGTCCAACCTTTCCATTGTCACTTGATCTGATGTATTCACATTTTCTCGGCGAATTACTTTCAAAACCGTTTTTTTATAGATGAACATATCTAGCTTAAGCGACTGATTTTCGACATAAAAGATATCTAATTGGAACTTCTCCTGCCAGCTGATGCTATTGCGCCCGTTTACTTGTGCCCAACCGCTAAGGCCAGGTTTAGTATTGTGTCGCTTCTTCTCTTCTTCTGTATAATAAGCGAGATATTCCTTTAACAGCGGTCGCGGTCCAATAAAATTCATATCTCCTTTAATAACATTAATTAATTGTGGCAATTCATCCAAGCTGAGCTTTCGTAATGCGATTCCGAATGAATTTAGCCGTTCATTATCCGGTAATAATTGACCTTCTGCATCCCGTTCGTCTGTCATCGTTTTAAACTTATATATTTTAAAAATTTTTTCATGCAAACCTACTCGTTCCTGAGCAAAAAAGATTTTCTTGTCTAACTTCACCCATACGAGTAAGGCGATTACAATTAACAATGGCGCTAACAACAATAACATCACAATCGCTATCCATCGATCCATCTTATTTTTCCACTTCATATACATCTTGCTTATCGGCCTCCAATTCGCTATACAACCTTTCTAACTGTTGCCAAATAATTTCAGATTTAAATTCTCTACTAACTCGCACGTGACCATTTCTGCTAAGCTTCTCAGCCAACGCGTTATCTTCCAAAAGTGTCAGCAATGTCTTTTTCATAGCAATTATATCGCCCGCGTCGATTAGTAATCCTGTTTCATCTGGAACAATCGCATCCTTTGCCCCTGTCACATTGGTTGTAATAACAGGCACATTTGCTGCTGCAGCCTCTAGAATGACATTTCCGAAACCTTCCCGATAAGTCGGTAAAATAAACACATCCATCAGGCGATAAAAAGAAGCTGTTTTTGAAACAAATCCTGTTTTTATAATGTGCGGATTCTCCTCTATCCTCTTCTTAGTAAGCGGTGCAACCATATCACCCGCTTCAAAATCACCAACTAAAAGTAGTGTAAGATTCTCTTGCTCCATAGAAAGTTCCGTGAAAGTAGCCACCAAATCATCGATACCTTTATCTTTCGTCAATCGTCCTACATAGCCAATAACCTTACCCTGATTATCCGGCAAATATCGTTTCTTCAAACTACTTACTTTCGACTCATCCAATTGGAACTCCTCTAAATTTAACCCATTATAACTCCCTGATCCCAACACGCAAATCTTCTCTCGGGGTGCTAGCCGTTCTTCTACTAAAACTTCCTTCAAACTAGGACTAACAGCAATGCATACCGTACTCAGTTTACATACTAATTTTTCAATGAAGCGTAATAGCTTTCGTTTTTTCCCTGTGCAAGTCTCAAATCTTAGTCCAATGACAGAGTAAATTCTTGCCGGCGTACGTGTTAGAAATGCCGCTATCATGCATAGTAAACTCGCTTTTGGTGTGGATACATTAGTAATGTCTGGTCTTACTTTTAAATAGATCATGATAATTTGGAGTAATGACAACAAATCAGAAAATAGTGCTATTTCCCGCGTCATTCGTACGTTGTGCACGGTGATATTCTCGGGTAGCGCCTGGTCTATCTCTCCACTAGGCGAACAGATTAGATGAATGTCATATCCTTGTTTGCTAAAGTATTCTAACTGGCCTCGGAGCAATTGCAAGCTAATCGATGACGTCACTCCCATTAGTAATTTGGCCATATTATAATCTCCAGTAGTCGATGTTACTCGGTTTTTCCGAACTGTTTAATGCGCCCTTCACATCCATGAAAATACCATTTGGGGCGACTAAATCAACTAATGTTTCCCAACCTGCTGTAACGTACTCTGCGTGAGGTACCGCCATAATAACTGCATGACTTGGTTTCAATTCCGCGAAAGGTACCAGTTCATCATCAAGCCTCGTCCCTTCCGCCGCTAATACTGTATCTGAAAGCTGTACCTTGATACCAAATTGCTTTAATTCTGCGATAATATCCATCACTTTGGAGTTCCTCATATCAGGAACATTCTCTTTAAAAGTGACACCTAAAATCGTAACGACGCTATTTTTAATTGGCAAATCCGCGGCAATCATTCTTTTGATAAGGCTAGAAACGATAAAGTGACTCATACCATCATTAATTCTGCGACCAGCTAAAATCATATGCGGATCGTAGCCCAGCATCTGCGCTTTGTGTGTTAAATAATACGGATCAACGCTGATACAATGCCCACCGACAAGACCTGGCGCAAAGGGTAGGAAATTCCATTTTGTTTTTGCTGCAGCTAACACTTCGGATGTATCGATGTCTAACCTGTCAAATATCATCGCAAATTCGTTCATAAGAGCGATATTTAGATCTCGTTGCGTATTCTCAATCACTTTCGCGGCTTCTGCTACCTTGATGCTGCTTGCTTTATAAACATCCGCCTGAATCACAGACTTGTACGTCTCATAAATAATTTCTGTTACCGATTCTGTTTGACCAGATACAATTTTGTTAATAGAGGAAAAGGTGTTTTTCTTATCGCCGGGGTTAATTCGCTCTGGGGAATAGCCTACATAAAAATCTTGACCTGCGTTTAGTTTGGAGTATTTTTCGAGGACTGGTACACATTCTTCTTCGGTCACACCTGGGTATACGGTAGATTCGTACACGACAATCGTTCCCTCCGCCAGATTCTCACCAATAGTCTGGGAAACACTAATTAACGGCGCTAAATTCGGTTGTTTATCGTTGGTGATCGGTGTTGGTACAGCTACAATGATAAAATCGCATTCTTGTAATTTTTTTGCATCTGACGTAAACTCAATCTTTGCTTTTTTCAGATTTTCTGTCGTTACTTCTTTTGTCGTATCACTATTATTTTGAAGTGCTTGGATGCGCGCTTCGTTAATATCGAATCCAACTACGGTTTCCTTTTGTCCAAATGCTACCGCTACTGGCAAACCGACATAGCCTAGACCTACGACTGCAATTTTTCTAGCCATTATTATAATTCCTCATTTCATTTGTTGTGTATGGTGCTTTTAAAATCTTGGAAAAATTGGTGCCTGATTTCTTGTAATCGCTCACTTTGAAAAGTCGCTGCTCGTTCAAAGGCTAACTTAGCATATTGTTGTCGTTGCTCTTGGCTAGTTGCAAGTTTGGCTAATTTCTCAGCTAGCTCAGCAGCATCATTTGGCTCGTGCAATTGTTCTTTTGTAATGAGTTCTGGAATACCGCCAACATTCGATCCTAAACAACTGCAACCTCTGGATAAAGCTTCAATTAACGCCCTTCCTTGCCCTTCCGTTTTGCTTGGCATCAAGAAAATATCGATATCATCTAGCCACTCGTAAACGCTATGGTGGGGCAATGTTCCGGAAAAAACAACATGTTCTGCTAATCCAAGCTGAGCTATCACTCCAAGCCACGCTTCTTTTGACCCTCGTCCTAAAATTCGAAACTCAAATGGAGGTAAGTCTGACTTAATGCTTGCCAGCGCTTCAAAAGCTGTCTCAAAACCTTTATAAGGCGAAGATAGCGAACCATTCATGCCGATAATCAATTTCTCTGTTGGTTTCGTATTTCTTTCATGGCGTCGCTCAATCGTATCCATTGCTAGTTTGGGAAGTTCTACATTGGAGCAAGATACACTCTGCCCAATCGTCGGATAACGTTCTTGTAAATGTTTATCCGTAATATATAGTGTACTTTGAGATTTTCTAACGCTCCGCTTCATCTTCCATTCTGCAAAAGGGGCGTATAGCTTCCCTTTCCAATCACCATATGTTGCCATCGCATGATAAGCATCGCCAACCACTTCAATACAGTATGGCGTATTCGTTTTCCGAGCTGCTTTGACTGCCATATAGCCGATTTCTGAAGGCAAACGAGCGATGACGCCATCCGCTTTTTCAACTGCCGCAAGCATCGTTTTGTATCCTCGTGGAAATGGCGTAAAAGCTCGGATTCCATATGGATTTGGCATGCCTTCAAACGTGACGCCTTCACCACTTGAAAGGTTTAAAAATTCGGTATCCAAATCTCCCAATGGTTCCACACGAGCGATGACAGTGAGCCGATCTATATGCTTCACATAGCGTTCCCAATTACTGTACGAGAAGGCAACTTCCGAATAAACCTGCCCATCCACAGCTTCTAAAAATCGATTATCGTGTGCAAATAACCAGTTCAAACTACTCACCACCTAGACTTTCAAATTTTCTTCTTGCGTTACAGGCTTATTATTCGCGAGTGCTAACATTTCTTCTCGCAGTTCCGCTTTTGTCCACGAATCACCATTTTCTAAAATAGTGTGCAATGTTTCAAAACTCACAAACTTAGTCTTGCCAATATAGATTTTGGGGAATATTTGTTGAGGTTCCAGTTCATTTTCTAGCAATAATTCTTCATATAGTTTTTCGCCTGGACGTAAACCGGTGAATTTAATTTCGATGTCATCTAAAGAATAGCCTGATAACTGGATGATATTTTTTGCTAAATCTAGAATTTTGACTTCCTCACCCATATCTAAAACAAAGATTTCGCCACCTTGTGAGAAAACACCAGCTTGTAAAACGAGGCTCGCCGCTTCAGGGATGGTCATGAAAAACCGCGTCATTTGTGGATCTGTTACGGTTACTGGGCCGCCCTTAGCAATTTGTTTTTTGAACATTGGGACAACACTTCCGCGACTACCAAGCACATTCCCAAAACGAACCGCCGAGAATTTAGTATCACTTTTTTGTGCGAATTCTTGGATAATCATTTCACACATTCGTTTAGAAGCGCCCATGACGCCAGTTGGATTTACTGCTTTATCTGATGAAATCATCACAAACGATTGTACGCCAAATCGATCAGCTGCTTCACTAATGTTCCTCGTTCCAATCACGTTATTGCTGATTGCTTCATGTGGATTGGCCTCCATCAATGTCACGTGCTTATGTGCCGCCGCGTGGAATATCGCATTTGGAGCGTATTCTCCCACGATTTCATGCATTTGTTGTCGATTTTTAATATCCGCAATAATTGGCACCAACGTTGTATTCCCAGCGATTTCTCGCAACTCTTGTTCAATCAGATAAATACTATTCTCACCATGACCAAGCAATATAAGCGATTTTGGTTCATACTTCAACAATTGGCGACATATCTCAGAGCCGATAGATCCTCCTGCACCTGTAATTAGCACCGTTTGCTGATGTAATTGTCGTTTTATATCCGCGTCATTTAATTGAACTGGTTCACGATTCAGCAAAGATTGTTCTGGAATATCTGCAAAGTCAATGAGCGGCTCATTTTTTAAAAGTAAGTCTTCGAGGCATGGGACACGTCTAAGCGCTATTTTTGTTTGCTTACAAATGACTTCAATTTTGTCAAAAATGACCTTATCCATGCTAGTTATGGCAACAATGACTAATTTTATATCATAGAGTTTTAGTAGCTTTGGCAGATCTGATAATGTCCCGATGACAGAAACACCCGCAAAACTCATATCTTGCTTCTCAAGAGAATCATCTAGAAAACCTAACAATCGAAATGTTTTTTCTTGCTCTGTTATAATCTTTTTAGCAATAATATGACCCGTATCGCCTGCACCAAGTATTAACGTATTTTTTATTTGTTTAAAATTAATTTGCTCCATTTTATAAACGCATCCTTATCATTTAATAAACGTAATAGTTCTTACTTTGGCCTTGTTTCTTTACATCATTTAGTATATATCCCATAACTTTCGTATTCGCCTGTTGCAATATCTGTACACTCTTCTGAATTTCTGCTTTATAGGTGCGGTATGCACGCACAACTAGAAATGTCCCATCAACTTTACTTGCTAAAATTGGCCCATCTGCAATATCGATGAGAGGTGGACTATCAATAAAAATATAATCATATGTGCCCTTACACACTTCCAGTAGATTATCGAGGTGAGAAGAAGCAAGTAATTCTGCTGGATTAGGAGGTACAGGTCCACTTGGAATAAAATCAATATTATACTTATCAAGAGGTTGGATTGCTTCGTCTAGCGTGTGCTGATTAGCAAGTAATGTACTAAGTCCCGTGTGGTTCATCCTTTGAAATAACTTATTCTGTGTTGGTCTTCTCATGTCGCCATCAATCAGTAAAACTTTTTTACCTTGCTGCCCAAAAGCCATTGCGATATTAGAAGTTATAGTAGACTTTCCTTCTCCTGGTATACTTGATGTAATGAGATATACCATACTTCGCCCCATTGCTACAAATTCAATATTTGTTCTAATAATTCGAAACTGTTCATTTAGCGATCTATTGTCTGCTATCTGCGCAAGTGTATTGAGTGCTTTTTTTGTTTTTTTTCGAGATATTAGCTTCTTCATTCACCTTATGCCTCCTATCAAAATTGATTCACATTGCCCAAATGAGTAGCTCTAATGATATGACTCAGTTCTTTTTCATCGCGAATACTTTGGCGCATTGTTTCTTTTAATAGAGCAATAGTTAGACCGATAAATATCCCTCCTAAAAATCCTATGCCTATAATCATTGCTTTATTTGGCTTCACAGGCACTTTATTTTCTGTCGGTTGTGTCAAAACTCGAATATTATTTGCAGACATAATTTCTTTCGACTTACCAATAGCGGTCTTAATTAATTGTTGATTGATTTGTTCTGCGATTTCCTGATTTTCATTCAAAACATTAACAGTCAAAACTTGGGAATCTTTGGAGTTTTCTATCATTATTTGTTTTGCTAATTGTTGTGTGGTTTTAGTTAATTTAAGTTCCTCAATTACTTCATTCAGGACTGTTGGACTTACCAAAATAATCTTGTATGTGTTAACGAGTTGGATATTACTCTGTGTTTCTGCCGTTGTTGTTGTGTCTTTTTTATTCTCCTGTTTAATGACCAGCTGTGACTTTGATTCATAAGTTGGGGTAATAAACTCTTTGGCAATGACAAATCCACTGATAGCACCGATTCCACCTAATATTATGACAAGCCAAAGCCACTTTTTCAGAACATATAGGAACTCTGAGAACTCTATCGTTTTTTGTTCCACTGCTATTTAACCTCTACTTTCCATGATGCTTTAATATCAGAATCTTGATCTTTGTAGATGATAGTATACGGCCCATTTCCATTCACTTTAAAGTAACCTGCCCCCTTCACTTTCATGCCTGCTTCAATTTTTTCACCTAAATTTTCACTTGGATAAATAGCTAATTTTTTGCCATCTTTATCTTTAATCTCCATATCAATTGTTGTAAATCCTCGAGTTACAGCAGAGTTATTTTCCACATTCATAGCGATTTGCAAAACGCCGTTCTTATCTCCCTTGTCATCTTGCAAATAGGTTGCTTTTTCAAAAGTAACAATAAGTCCTAATAGATCTACGTGATCTCTTAACTTAAACTGTTTATTTGCAGTAGGTTTCACTGTCACTTCTTGCTTTGTTTCTATTTGTTTATTCAAGGCTTTAGTATCGTCATTTGCATTCGCACATGCTGTTAGTGAAAAAACTATTCCCATTATTGATACGAGCCCTAATTTCCATTTTTTCATTCGTCTACCTCACTTTAGCTAATATACTGGGACAGGGCGTACCCATCCCAGCTTGTTTCATCTAGCTTATTTTGTCACTACTTTTTCAGAAGATATCCAGTTGCCTGTTGCATCCTTATAATCTACTTTTACCACATCGCCAGCTTTAAGATTGGCTTTTGTCCAAGTAAACGTGCCATTTGTTGCTGGCACCATCACTTGTGTAACACCGTTCACCCATGTTCTTACTGTTGTTACATTCTGTGGTACTGTGCCTGATACCACGCCTGTTCCCTCCACAATTGTGTTGATAACTGGCGCAAGTGCTGACATATCTGCTGGTGCTGAAACCGTAATCTCTTTTGCTGGTGTATATTGATTTGTGTTTTCGTTTAACAGCTCTACACTGATAACCGTTCCTTGTTTTTGATTACCAATAAACTTGCTGTATTTACCTGATGCATCCGCTGTAATGATACTGATTAGTTGACCGTTGATAGAGAATCTTAGCTTCCCACCCGCTGGAGCTGTACCACTTAATGTATCATCACTGGTTGTCATTGCATTTACCGTATATTCTGTACTCTTTGGAGCGCCAGTTACTGTTGTTTCTTTCGCCAACTCATACTTACCTGTTTCGGGATTCAACATTTCTACAGCTACTTTTGTTCCTACAAGCTGTGTACCAATATACTTACTGTAATTACCTTGTGCATCTGCTGTTCCCACGTTTACTGCCACACCATTGATTAAAAATCTTAGTTTAGCGTTCGCAGGTGCAGTTCCTGTTACAGTGTCATTTGCATTTGTCATCGGTGTAATTGTTACATTGACTGCAATAACTGTCGTTGTCACAGCTTCTTTATACTCATTGGAAGATACATTGAAAAGTTCAGCTCCAACAACTGTACCTGTTTTTTGTTTTCCAACATATAGAGCATAATTTCCATTCGCATCAGCATACCCGATATTCACCGCTTGACCATTTATAACGAATCTAATTTTTGCATTTGGTGTTGTTTTACCCGTGATGGTATCGTCATTTTCGGTCATCTTATTGATAGAGATATTGCTCGATACTGGTGTTACTGTAATGGATGTGTTTGTATCTGCGTTATACTGACCTGTGCGATCTTTGTAGTCTACACCAATAACATCGCCTGCTTTCCGATGTCCAATATTGTAAGAGAAATTACCATTTGAATCGACTGCTACCACTGTTGCAGGTGCATTGTTGATGTAGATACGGATTGTACCTGGATTGTATTTAGATACGTCTAGCTTCCCACTGAATACCGTATCCGCTTCTGTCATTGGATTTAGTATTGGCTTTACAAGTACAAAATTATTACGATCATTTAATTCTTGTTGTGCTTTATCAAGATTTTTTTGCAACTCAGCTTTTTTTACTGGGTCTGTTACTTTATCAATTGCTTTTTGAGCATTATCAATAGCCCCTTGGTTTGTCGTATCTTTAATTGGGCTTGTTGGAGTATTATTATTAAACAATTCATTAACTGCTTTTTCTGCTGCATTTGCTGCGTTACGTGCATCTAGTAATTCTTGCGCACGATCTAAATCTTTTTGTAATTGGGCTTTTACTGCCTCATCTGTTACTGCGTCTACTAATTTTTGCGCTGCATCAATGGCTGCTTGGTTCGTGATGTCTTTGATTGCGTCTGTTGATGGTTTGTCGCTGTTGAATAGTTCATTGACTGCTTTTAGCGCTGCTTCTTGACGTGCCTTTTCTGCTGCATTACGCTCGTTCAACAATTCTTGCGCACGATCTAAGTCTTTTTGTAATGCTGCTTTTACTATTGGATCTGTTACTGCATCTACTAATTTTTGCGCTGCATCGATTGCACCTTGGTTCGTGATGTCTTTGATTGCGTCTGTCGATGGTTTGTCGATGTTGAATAGTTCATTGACTGCTTTTAGTGCTGCTTCTTGACGCTCTTGCTCTGATGATGCTGCTGCGTTACGTGCATCTAGTAATTCTTGCGCACGATCTAAATCTTTTTGTAATTGGGCTTTTACTGCCTCATCTGTTACTGCGTCTACTAATTTTTGCGCTGCATCAATGGCTGCTTGGTTCGTGATGTCTTTGATTGCGTCTGTTGATGGTTTGTCGCTGTTGAATAGCTCATTGACTGCTTTTAGTGCTGCTTCTTGACGTGCTTTTTCTGCACTTGCTGCATTACGTGCGTCTAACAGCTCTTGTGCACGATTTACGTCTTTTTGTAGCGCAGCTTTACTTGTAGGATCCGTTACACCATCCACTAGTTTTTGTGCTGCATCAATTGAAGCCTGAGTTGTCGTATCTTTAATCTCATCTGTTGCTGGATCATCATTTTTGAATAGTTCTTTCACTGTTTTTTCTGCTACTATTACAGTACCAGTCATTGAAATATGTTTTGCATCTGCCATAATAAATGTAGTTTGGATATCTCCTGGTGTCGAAACTGCCCCTGCTTGAACCACACCAGCTTGTCCACTTGCCAATACACTAAATGTAGCATTATACCAAGCTTTGTCTGGGATAGAAGTTTTATTAGTTTGACCATATACTGCAATTTCATCAAGATTATTGAATTTAATCATTGTGTTTTTAGCTGTCGAGAATACACGTCCTGATCCAGTTCCATTCGCGTCTAAGTCTAAATCTCTTGGATTATTAAAAGTAATTGCTGCATCTGCTAATGTTGTAGTAATAACGTGTGAAGTGCTTGTTGCTGGTTGAATCGCTTTTAAACTTGCATTTTGGTTAACTGTAAAAGTACGTGATACAGGCATAAGTGCTGCTGAACTCACACCAATACGATTAATTAACGTTGTAGAATTAGTGTCAAATAAAACATTTTCCATAGCTGCTTGAAATAGTTCGTCAGATGTCGTTACATTTAATTGAGCATTTTTCCCTACTGTAAAATCTGCTTTATCAGCAGTAGCCCAAAAAACAGAGCTACCTTTAGAATCTATATTCACTTTTGCGCCGTCTTTAATTATGAAATACGGATCTCCGACTGTACCAACCGCACTATATAGTGAAAATGCTGTTTTCCCAGTTGTATTATGCTCTGCCGTAAAATCACCTGCAATCGTAACACCCGTTGCCTCTACCATTTCATTCAATGTACCTAAGTTATCGATTGGTTTACTAGTAACAATTTTGTTTGTGCCTGTAAAATTCACATAACCATGCAAATTGTAGACAAATTGTGGCCCAGCATAATCAACATTTTCAAAATTCTGAGTTACACCTTGGACGCCGTCATATACCGTAAATGGACCATAGTAATGTGTTCCACGAATAACCATGTTTTTCACATTCAGCGTTTTTAGAGAAGCGCCAGTGTAGGTATAAATTGTTTGTGCCTGACCGTTAACAGTTGTCTTACTTTCAGTTAAGCTGTGACCATTCCCATCAATCGTTAGCTCAGTTTTTTTACTGTTAATTTGAATAGCTGATGTCATCGTAATATCGGCAGTTAAAATAATATTAGTAATACCGTTATCTGTTTCAATAAGTTGCTTCAGCGTCGCAAAATCTCCTACTTCTGTCGCTACTGTTGCTGTGGTTGCCTCAGAATCTATCTCTGCGGCAAAGCTAATTGCGGGGTACACTGTTAACATTTGTGATAGTACAGTTACTGTCGCAATTGTTGAAAAGAAAATTTTCTTAACCTTTTTAGTTGGAACTACATTAAATGGAATTTGTTTTTTTTGCATTTTTTTCTCCTTAGATTTATATTTTCCCGCCCGGCTATTTTTTATAAGCCTTTATCCTCTCTTTATATTTAAGTTTTTTAGGCGCGTTGGGATATACTTATAAACCCATGTATACACTATATCGTTTTATATTTTCTGAATTCCAAAATATTTTTTCTATTTTTTTCTAACATTTTGTTTTTTCTTAATTCTCTTATTATCCTATTAACACTCACTCTGCTCATACCACAATATGCTGCAATGTAATGAGTATTTAAGCCTTTTGGTAGAATAAACTTATACTGACTAACTTGTGTCCCTAATTGTTCAAATAACATAATAATCCTATCATGTAATTCATATTGAAATTGCTGGGCATATAGCTCGGCAAACTCTTCATTTCGATTCAGCGCCTCAATTAAGACATCCGTAAAAAATGGATGTGATGCTAATACGTTAAAAAAGGTATTTGCATCAATTTTTGTTAACACAGCTCTGTTGAGTGGCTCATAAATAACTTTACTCTCGTTGATCAATTGGTTACTCCAAATCACATCTGTCGCACTTAGGAACGCTTGACATACATATTTATCTATATACTTATTATGGGTAAGTATCTTTGCTAAATAACCCTCTTGTATAATATAAACCGCTTGACCGCTATCCTGTATTATTCTTTCTCCTCTTCGAATAACAACTGTTTCTAACACGTCATCCTGAAAATCGTCGGAATTAATAATACTTTGTAAAATTGTTTTATCTCGAATGAGCAGTTTGTTTATTGCTAAATAATCCATTTGCATCCCTCCATTAATATTTCCTGAATGACACGAGTTAATACTACTATATTTTTGTTCTTTTATTAACATGCTAATCCAATCAAAAACACCCATTTCATAGTGATATTAACAATGTATATGATGGCTCATGTTTTATTTTTTTTAAATAACTTGTCTCTCCTTGCTGAGACGCGCCTAGTGTCCGTCACATTTTTGACAATTTCTTATGTCTTTTTCTTGTTTTTGATAGCTCTTGTTGTTAATTCTATTAAACCATTTTTCGTTTTCGATTAGAAATCAAATTTGGCTTCAACATCCGCCATTCTATTTTTAAATAAAAAACTCTAGTATCCGCAACTGTCGGCACTAGAGTTTCTCTCTACTATTTTATTATTTACATGATTTCATCCATATAAAAAACTATACTCCTAATTTGTTCCCAATCATATTCTGTCGGTACCCGCTCAGTCTTATATATTTCACAATTCAGAATCTCATTGTCATCTTTATAATTACAGACAACAACGTCCACATTAAGCTCTTCCACAATCTTATTGGTAGCATGATGATTCGTAATAAGCGTGATTTCAATATTTTTAATATTGAACTTTTCTACTAATGTTGTTAAATAATTCAGGTAAGCGTTTGGACCATCAAATGTAAATAAAATATGTCGTTTACGTTTCTTGAGTTGTTGATTATATGCAAAATAATGAGTAAACATCGCCAAGTTCACTGCGATATCTTCTACATACTCTATTTTAGCAATTTGTTTAATCGGATCATTTTCCAATAACTCTGTCCATTTGTAAAACAAAGCCGAATGCCTATTTTTGATAAACCGATTTACTTCAAAAACATTTTTTTGAAATAGTGGTGTTAGTTTAGATAGCAATATTTGATTACGCAAATAAGCAATGAACACAGCTAATTCGTTTTTTTTAGGCGAACCTAGACCCAACTCTTGAAAAGATTTCATTAGAAAAGCATCGACCGCATCCATTTCTGCCTCTGTATGAAAACCACTCAGCACCTTGTCTCCGGAATATACATATGTGTCCATTGTCAACAAATCCATATACACAATCTCATCTTCTGGTACACCCGCAGCTTCTAATATCGGGATTAAAATTTCTGCTAATTGCGCTATAACTCGATAGGTATCCATTTGCTTTTGTAGTTTTTTTAGCTCTGGATTTATTTTGATGAAATGCCCTTGTTTAATTCGTGTATTTACTACCATAATCCAGTATAGTGCCCTTCTATGCTGCAACGTATTACTGATTTTTGTGATTTCGTCATATCCAGCTAATGCTTTCTTATGCAATTCATACTCAGCTTCTGTTGGATGGCTTATCGTTGAGATATCATTCATATTATAGAAAAAATTAAAAAAGAAATGGCGAATATTTACTTCTTCACCAATAAATGCTATCGGGGTTAGTGACAATTCAAGCTTAAATTCTTTTAATATGTTTTTCAAGTACGATAAATACCTGTTCAGCGTCGATGTCGATATAAATAATTCATCGGCCCACTCATCTATACTTTTGAACTCACCCTGAAAAACACCGTTCACGATAAGGAGCAATGGAGATTCCTCAGAAATTCTAACAATCAGATCATCGACGTAATGCGAGTGACTAATAGAATAGCCATAAACTGTATTTAGTTCTAATACTTCTTGTTCTGGAAATGAGTGCTCGATATCCTTGATGTCTCTGGATAATGTTCTTTTGGAAATATCCAAATCCTCTGCAATTTCGTCCACGGTAATAGGGAATTTAGCATCATAAATTTTCTGCAATACCTTGATTTGTCGCCTAACCTTTTTTTCTGCAATTAGTTGTAAAAAGAAATGATTCATACAAAACACCTCCATAAAATAAGTGTAAAAATTTACGTGTTCTTGCATCTCATTATACCCAGCCGTTACAAAAAAGCAATTCCCAGCGCTTTTTTGGCGAAACAAAATAGGACGCGAACTGATCTATAAAACCAGTTCACGTCCTATTTCTTTACTCAGGGGGAGTCTGTGCAAAAATCTATGTGATGAGTTACTCATTTCTTGTGATGCAATCCTACTTACTTCACAACTTTCACTCTTGTTGCAGAAAACTTATTTTACATTCAAGAATTGCGTACCTACATAGCCTGTTTTTCCTTTGTAGATCACTTTGCTCCAGCCATAATTATCTTCTACAAATGTTACTTTTTCACCTTTTTTCAATGTGCCGAGAATCTTGGCTGTTTTGCTTTCGCTAGCACGAACGTAAACGGTAGATTTTGCTGTTACGATTTTTGTTGTTGTTTTTTGAACTGCTGGTGCTTTTTTTGGCGCTTCTTTTGTTGATGCTTTCGTTGGTGTTGCAACTTTTGGCGTAGTAGCTTTCTTAGCAGAATTAGCTTGTGTACCAGGGATATTCAAGAAACGAGTTCCTACGTAGCCTGTTTTTCCTTTATAAGTAACTTTACTCCATCCGTAATTGTCTTTCACGAAGTAGACTTTTTCACCTTTTTTAAGTGTTCCCAATACTTTTGAGCTTGCGTTTTCACTTGCGCGTACATTCACGGCTGATTTTACTGTTACCATTTGTGGTTTCGCTGTGTAATGTGTTGTTTGAGCCGATGCGTCTACCGAAAATGCTCCTGCTGCTACTGTTGTGAATGCTAGCGTCAATGCCAATCCTGTTGCTACTGCCAATTTTGTTGTTTTTTTGCTCATTACGTTATTCATCATAATCTCTCCTTTAAATTTGGGTTCCGCGGATAGGTGCGGATTTCTAATTTTCTAAGGGGCGCCCTTTCGATATCTTTATATTACATCACAATTATTTCTAAGTCAAGTCTTTTATTACAAATATATTTCAATTATTTTATATAAAAGCCGATAATATGATGTAAATATAGATATTATCAGTTTAAAACCTCTTTTTATACTGTAACAATTACAAAACATCGCCCAAAACCAGAAATAATTGTAACGATATCGTAACATAGTTTTATAAGCCTATGCTTTTCTCCAGCTGTGCTATAATAAAGAAGATAACGCTTAAAGGAGGAAATGATTTATGGCTAACAACGAAGCAATTGCCTACATTGGTACATACACCAAAGTAGAAAGTGAAGGAATTTACCGCCTTCATATTGATAAAAAGACGGGTGAAATCACACAGAATAAACTTGCTGGCAAAATGGATAACCCAACCTATTTGAAATTAACAGATGATCAGAAATATCTTTATTCTGTAGCGAAAGATGGCGAGAACGGCGGGGTTGCTGCTTTTGCGATTAAAGAAGACGGCTCTCTGGACTATTTAAATCAAGACGTTCAAGCTGGAAATCCTCCTTGCTATGTTGATGCATCCAAAGACGGCGCTTTTGTCGTATCGGCGAACTACCATTTAGGAACAATCGTTGCCTACCCAACAGAAAAAAACGGCTCGCTAAAAGCTCCAAGTTCTTCTGTACAGCATATCGGTACTGGTCCTAACAAAGAACGCCAAGAAAAAGCACATGCCCATTTTGCAGGTTTCACGCCAGATGAGAAATTTGTCATTACGTGTGATCTTGGTACGGATCATGTGACGACTTACGCGTTAAAAGACGGCGTTCTTGATAAAGTGAGCGATTTGAAAGTCAAAGGTGGCAGTGGTCCTCGTAACCTTGTTTTCCATCCGAATGACAAAATTGCGTACATTATGACCGAAATGGCGGCTGACGTTGTTGTCGCGACTTATGATGAAACAACTGGCGCGTTGACGGAAATCCAAAGTATTCCTTCTTTACCAGCTGATTTTAGCGGCGAAAATAAAGGCAGCGCGATTCATATTTCCAACGATGGACGCTTCCTTTACGTTTCAAATCGTGGGCAAGACGCGGTTGTGACTTTTGCGATTGATGCAGAAGGTAAATTAAGTTTGGCGGCTACTACTCCTGTTGAAGGTGTTGGTCCACGTGACTTTGACCTCGATCCGAGCGGTGAAATTTTGCTAGTATCCAACGAAAATACGAACAACGTCACGGTATTTGGCGTCAATAAAGAAACCGGCGCACTTACTTTACTTCAAAAGGACATCCACGTTCCAGAACCGGTTTGCGTGAAATTTATTAATGAGTAAATAAAAACAAGAGGCCCCAGCGCGAAAACGTTCGGAGCCTCTTTCTTAGGAGGAATTTTTTATGACATTGACTATTGGTTATATCGGATTTGGGAAAAGCACGACGCGGTATCACATGCCGTATACGCTTATTCGCGATAACATCCGCATTAAAACAATCTACAATCACCGTCGCAAGCCTGAACTCGAGGCAGAATATGCGCAACACAATATCGAATTTACCGATAATCTGGATACGCTTTTACAAGATGCCGACATTCAGTTGGTAAGCATTTGTACGCCGGCGAGCACCCATTACGACCTCGCTAAAAAAGCATTAGGAAACGGCAAAAACGTGCTGGTTGAAAAGCCTTTCTGCACAACATCCGAAGAAGCCGAAGAACTATTCGCACTCGCAAAATCAAAAGGCCTCATCGCAATGGCCTATCAGAACCGCCGCTTCGATAGCGATTTCCTAGCAGTCAAAGAAGTTCTCACTAGCGGAAAATTAGGCGAACTCGTAGAATTGGAATCACACATGGATTACTACCGTCCAGAAGCTCCTAATGCCCCCGGTGAATATTACGACGGCGCTTTCTACGGGCTTGGCGTCCACATGATGGATCAAATTATCGATCTTTTCGGGCGCCCAGAAGAAGTCAGCTACGACATTCGCTCCGTCCGCAATCCAAATAATCCCGATGACACATTCGAGATTCAATTCTTCTATCCAACACTAAAAGTCATTGTCAAAACAAGCCATTTAGTGAATATTCCCTATCCAAAATTCACTCTTCACGGTACAAAAGGCAGTTTTGTCAAATACGGTATTGATCAACAAGAAACCTATTTAAAAGCTGGCATTATGCCGGGCGAGAAAAATTTCGGCGTTGATCCAGAAAGCAGTTACGGCAAACTTGTCTATGTCGATACAAATGGCGAAACACAAGAAGAAACCGTGCCAACACCACTTGGCGACTACGGCCGACTTTATGATCAGCTTCACGATGCTATCCTAAACGGCACGCCAAAACTAGTCAGCGATGAAGAAACACTAACTAATATGGCTATTTTAGAACAAGGCTTCACCGGCAAAAATCCGCGTGTCATTTCATTATAAAACAAAGAAAGTCCACCGTTCCTCTTTTCTTAGAACGGTGGACCTTTTCAAATTACCATACCAATTGCCATGTCACGCCAAATTTATCAGTTACCCATGTTACTTTTTTGAATGGTGGCAACTCAATTGGCCCCATCATCACAGAGCCCCCATCCGAAAACGCTGCAAATAGGCGATCAAATTCTGCCTCCTCTTCGCATTGTACTAAAATCGAAGCTGCCCACGAAAATGGCGTTGCGTACTCTGCCTCCATATCCATTACCATAAATGATTGACCACGAATTTCAAATGTACCGTTAAGAAGTTTACCAGTTTCTCCGCGATCAGCTTCACCAATGTATGTTTTACCGAACGTCTTCGCATCTTCGCCAAACAACGCCACATAGAAGTCCATCGCCGCCTCTGCCTCACCACTAAACGTTAAAAAAGTGGAAACCAATCTGTTTGTCTTATACATAATCTTCATTCCTCCATCTCACTTATTTATTACATCACGCCGATTAATATCAATAGGAAAAAGATAATCCAGAACACAATATAGGTCATCGAAATAATAAATCCGATAATCGGGAAAAAATTGCGTTCACGTTCTCTCGCAATACCTGAAATCGATATAATAAGCGTCAAAACCGCCACACCAAAAATCACAATAAACCAATTGTTCGCTGTCACAAAGCCAATCTCCATTGGTTTCATGAAAATCATAACAATACATAGAATTCCTAGTAAAAATGCCAAAAAGCCTAAGAAAGTTGTTCGTTTTTTGATCGGTACTTCTTCCATGTCATTCATCGTTCTTCATCCCTTTATCCTAATTTTTCACAACACCGCGTTCAACATACTGCATATCATTCGCTGACTCCACCGTGTATTGGCCGTTTTCGTAACTTATTTTAGTTACGCTCGCATTTTCAATTGGCCCATCGACGCGCGTTGGATCGAGCAAAGAAAGCAAGATATTAATGACCATCCCGTGACAAATTACGAGCACATTCCCCTCAGGTTGTTCGCTACAAATCAAGTCCAGCGACTGCAACAATCGTTCAGTAAAAATACCCCAATTTTCTGCCATACCAGTCTCATCCATATCAGCCACTGCATCAATCATCACCCTTGGCGCATCATGCTTATGTACTTCAAAAAACGCTTCTACTGACGAAAAGCCATGCATCTTACTCACCGTTTCCCACATAAACAAATTGTATTCGCCTTCAAACTTACCAAAACCAAACTCGCGTAATCCTTTCAACTGATTCACAGGCAATTCAAAACCTGCATGTCGCATCACAATATCAGCTGTCTCAAGCGTCCGGCCACGATCACTCGTATAAAGCGCTTCAAATTTAGTATCCGCAAGTCCTCGTCCCAACTGTTCCGCAACAAGAATCCCGTCCTCCGTAAGCGGCGAATCCGCCCAGCCCTGCACACGCTCCGCCGTATTCAGCATCGTTTTCCCATGCCTCGTCACAAATAACGTCACTTTTCCCATTCTAATACTGCACCACCGTTTCTTCAAAAGATACTCTTAGTGTATCAAGCCATCACCCGTTTTGCAATGAAAGAAGGCGCTCTTCTTGTAATAAGAAAAACGCCATATTGCGAAATTAATCCACGCCACGCATATATTTTTTCAATAATGGCGCACAGAGGAATAGTAAAATCGCAAAAGCAACCGCCCCAAATCCAAAAATCCCAAAGTACAAGATTTCTGTTTTTGCATTGAAAAACTGCGTTGTCTGGGCATTGAAAGCCTGTGCCATCGAATCCGACAAGAACCAAACACTCATCGTTTGAGAAGCAAATGCTGCGGGTGCTAATTTAGTCGTAGCCGATAAGCCCACCGGTGACAAGCACATCTCACCCACGATACAGATAAAAAAGCTCATCACAAGCCACATTGGACTAACTGCGGTCGTTGTATTTCCTGCTAAAATCCCTGGCAACATCATAATCACGAACGATAAACCTGCAAAAAATAGACCTAACGCGAACTTTCGTGGTGTTCCAGGTTGTCTTTTCCCAAGCTTCGTCCAAATCCAAGCAAAAATCGGTGATAAAATAATAATAAACATCGGGTTCAGCGATTG
The DNA here is from genome assembly GCF_963575615.1 of Listeria rocourtiae subsp. hofi. Taxonomy (NCBI): domain Bacteria; kingdom Bacillati; phylum Bacillota; class Bacilli; order Caryophanales; family Listeriaceae; genus Paenilisteria; species Paenilisteria rocourtiae. Next base: position 65,427 of record NZ_CAUYTL010000012.1, read on the forward strand.
GAAAACCCCTGGCGATAATTCAAAACTCCCAACGCTAAGATCCGTTCGGTTCGCCGCAAATAAAGCCAATGTTGTTGATCCTTGTTCTTCAATCATCCAAAACATGACCGAAATAAGGAACAGAGGTATGTAAGCCGTCAGTCGAGAACGCTCCTCCTTCGTCGTTTTCTTACTAGTCATCATCACAGTAAAATAAATAAGTGGGATAATAACACCCATAATTGTGACAGTCATAATAACCGTCTGCAATGAAAATTCACCTTGAAGCCATGCCACAACAGCTCCAATCAGCACAATTCCCGCCAAGATTCCCAGTGATAAACCAGACATTTTCTTTTTCTCCGCACTTTTTAGCGGATTCGGTACTTTTTTCCCAGCGTCGCGTAAATACATTTTTCCAGTAATGACATATACAATAAGTCCCACTGCCATTCCGACAGCTGCCACACCGAATCCCGCATGATAACTACCCGCCGAATCAGATACTTGCGTGACAATAAATGGTGCGATAAAAGCTCCTAAGTTAATCCCCATATAAAAAATACTAAATCCAGCATCACGTCTTTGATCCTCTTTCGGATAAAGATCACCCACAACATTGGACACATTCGGTTTCAAAAAGCCTGTTCCAATAATTATAAAGAACATCGACACGAACAAAGCCGTTGCGCCACCAGGAAATGATAAAGCAATATGCCCAACCATAATCAAGATACCACCATAAAAAATCGTTCGACGCGGACCTAAAATCCGATCAGCCGTCCAGCCTCCAATAACACCAGACATGTAAACGAGCGAACCATAAATCGACATAATCGCCGTCGCAGTAGCCTGAGAAAAGCCAAGCCCACCATCTACAACCGCCGTATACATGTAAAAGATAAGAATAGCACGCATCCCATAATAAGAAAAACGCTCCCAGAATTCCGTAAAGAACAATGTCGCAAGTCCTCTTGGATGTCCAAAAAACGTTTTACTACTGCTATCTTGAATTGGCCTAACCATAGCTCCCACTCCCCCTATTAAAATATACTCTTAGTAAGACGCCAAGCCAAAACCATCGCCCAGCGTCCTAAGAGTACAAGAAAAATTAGCTTATATTACAAGGCATTTTTATAAATTTCACGACTGACATCAAGCGTTTGATCCCCACGCTCCGAAACTGCCGTCAAACCGTGTTTTTCAAGTTGAGAAACGAGCACATCTACAACTTCCTCGCCAAGGTCATAATCACTGAAATGCGTTGGCGCGCCTAATGACTCAAAGAACTCACGCGTTTTATCAATGGCCACTTGAATCTTCTCATCTTCCGTTCCATCCGTAATATGCCAAACACGCTCAGCATATTGCAATAACTTCGCGCCCTTCTGCTCTTTTCGAATTTCCAGTAATGAAGGTAGCACAATTGCCAGCGTCCGGGCATGATCAATATGATACAACGCCGTAATCTCATGGCCTAACCCATGGCTAGACCAGTCACCCGGAACACCTTTATTAAGCGTTCCATTCAGTGCATAAGTCGCCGCCCACATAAAGTTAGCACGCAGATTATAATCCTGTTTTGACTCATCCACAACGTCCGGGCCAATCTCAATCAGCGTCTCAAGTAACCCCTCTGCAAACCGATCCTGCACCATTCCACCAACCGGATACGTCATATATTGCTCCATAATATGCACAAATGAGTCAATCACCCCGTTCGCCAATTGGCGCTTCGGCAATGTATACGTCAACTGCGGATCAAGAATCGAAAATTGTGGAAACGTCACTGCACTGCCAAAACCAAGTTTCGCTTTCTTCTCAACGATACTCACAACACCACCGCTATTCATTTCAGAACCCGTGGCAGGAAGCGTCAACACTGTACCAAACGGCAAAGCTTCCTTAATCGGAATCCCTTCACCAACACCGCTACCAAAAATATTAATCGGTTCACTATCAAAAAGAGCGCCGGCCGCAACAAATTTCGTTCCATCAATAACAGAACCACCGCCAACAGCCAGCAAATAATTATAACCATCCTTTTTCACTAATTCGATCGCACGTAAAAGCGTTGCATATGTAGGATTAGCTTCAATCCCGCCAAATTCACCAAACGTGTGACCAGTAAGCGCCTCCCGAACCTTCGCAAGTGTACCAAAACGCTCCACGCTACCGCCACCATAAAGAACAAGCACCTTTTTATCGGTCGGAATCAGTGTTTCCAATTCGCCAATCCGGTCTTTTCCAAACACGATATGCGTTGGATTATAATAATCAAAATTTGCAATTCCTTTATTCATTGTATAAAGTCCCCGCTTTCTTTTTGCCTTATATTTTGTCACGTATCCATATTATCACAAATATCACCATCTGTAACGAATTGACCACTACACTATACATACACCTTTTTATACCACTTCAAACAAAAAACAGAAATCTCGAAAAAATTTTGTTCCGCATACTATATACTTTGTGAACAGAAGGATTACATGCTCGCTTCGCTCTCATGCATATTGGGGCTGTAACTCTTTTCATTCGAACAGTCGCTTGGGGATTACATGCTCGCTTCGCTCTCATGCATATTGGGGCTGTAACTCTTTTCATTCGAACAGCCCCAACAATTCATACAGTGATTTCTATACAAATCCGACAACATGGGGTAGAATAAAAGAGATGTATCCATATTAAAGAGATTGGAGTGACCGAAATATGTTGATTAAAAATCTTTGTATTCCTAAAATCAACTTAACGACTATTACTGAAACCGCAACACTCAAAGAAGCACTGGATATTTTGGAAGAAGCAGGCTATCGTTGCGTCCCAGTTCTAGATAATAATGGCGAGAAATTCATCGGGAACATTTATAAAATGCATATTTATCGTCATGCCGCTAACGGAGGCGACCTATCAGCCCCTGTAACAAGTCTTATCAAAAATAAAACGAAACATATTTGCATTAATTCCTCTTTTTTTGAAGTATTTTTTACAATTAAAGAGCTACCATATATCGCGGTCCTGAACGAACAAGACGATTTTTATGGTATTTTAACACATGGTAAATTGCTCGGTGTTTTGCAAGATGCTTGGAATATCGATTCAGGAAGTTACGTTCTGACTATCGCAACTGGCGAAGTTCCTGGTTCTCTAACAAAAATCACCAAAATCATCGACAAACATACCACAATTGCCAGCCTAATAACAATGGATTCCCAGGCGGAAGACTACATCCGCCGCGTCCTCGTAACGTTACCAGCCGGCATCACAGAAGAAGAAAAAGACTTGATTGTTGCGAACCTTGAACGCAAAGGGCTACGTGTCATTGAAGTAGAACATTTAAAGATGAAGAAATAAAAAATAGTGGCGTAAAATCTGAAGCTTACAAATTTTACGCCACTATTTTTTATTTTGGGCTATAGTATTTATTGATTCTAAAACTTGAGTATGCTAATTTCGTTCTCGCACGATTACTATATACTTGAAAAGATGTTTTTATATACACATTAACGGCATCTTTAGCATAGTATTTTTTTGTCACAATCCAATAATTTTGTGCTCTATACTTAGATATCCTTCCTGTCATATTCCCTAGTATAGCCACTACCGCTCCTGTTGCGAATGCATTTGCTATTTTCCCTCCGACAGTTGCTGTCATCCCCCCAAGCAAAGCTAATCTTCCATAATAATCTACTTTGTTTGGGAGAACATTATTATTATACTTCGTAGCTCCAACTTGTTTCCAGCTCATCACCGGTCCGATTGGCAATGCAACTCTTAAAAGTTGCGGCGATGTCTCTGATATCCTTGGAAGTTCAATTAAGAAGTCACTAGCACTTCCTTTTGGAAATGTATTAAGCATTGTTTTATCATCTCTGGGATTGGTCATCTCAGCATGAACATCTGTTAGGCTTACTGGTACTATTAGAGATACCGCCAACAAAATACTTAAAATTTTTTTCATGGGTTTATTCTCTCCTTTTTTATGTTATTATTATATAATACAGAATTATAGGGGGGGGTATTATGAATTATACAAAAAAATTATATTATGTTTTAATTGCTGGACTGTTTCTGTTATTTATTTTTGGCGGTACATACGCTGTTTTTATGGGACTTGGCCTCGTATATATTATTGCTGTTTTAGATGATATACTTAGTCACAACATCAACAGCAGAAGTTTCTTAAACAAAACAGGGTTACTAATTCTGGGATTATTATTTCTATATATTGTGCTACGTGTTTCATAGAATCATTTTTTACGTTATACATGTGTACAATCAAATTATAACACTTGCACCAAAAACATTCAATATGAGTATTTATAACAAAAACAATTCTAATAGTGTTCGATTATACTAAAATTTATTTCCCCAACCCCTTGTATATTCCTTAAACTACATCTATAATTATCTTATTGAGAATTGTTTTCAATTACAGGAGGGTTAAGGATGAAGAAAAGAAAATTAACAGTACTTTTACTCGTTGTTTTAACATTAGGATTGGCACTTGCAGCATGTGGTGGTTCTAGTGCAAACGATGAGAAGAAGACAGAAGACAAAGCACGCACACTCACTGATGCACTGGATCGGAAAGTCATCATACCAGCAACACCGAAGAAAATCGTGGCTATTCAAAATGCGGGTGAACTTTACGCTCTAAATATTAAGCCACTTGCTACAACAGAATATTACATGGGAATCTATCCAGACTTCCTAAAAGGCGTTGAAAATATTGGTGGAGATAAGCCAAATGTTGAGAAAATCGCTTCCCTAAAACCCGATTTAATCATCATTTCTGATTACCAAAAAGATATGTTGACAAATCTGGAAAAAATAGCGCCTGTTTATGCAACGAAATTCGGCGTGACACCAGATGAGCAACTTTCTGATATCGCTAATTTAGTTAATGCGAAAGACGCGGAAAAAACATATCAAGAAAAATACGCCAAAGAATCAAAAGAAGCTAAAGCAACATTAAAAGACGCTGGCATTGAAAATCAAAAAGCTGCCGTTATCCAATTCTGGGGCAAAGAAATCTATATTCATGACCCAATCGTATTCGACGGTATATATACTGGTGCGGGTTTCACACCAACGGAACCAGCTAAAAAGAACAAGGAAACAAAAGCTATTTCCTCAGAAGCTATTCCTGACTATGTTAGCGATGCCGATCAACTGTTTATCTTAACACCAGAAGGCAAATCCACCGACGAGCTCAGCACACTGCTAACAGGAATTTGGAAAGACATCCCAGCAATCAAAGCAAAACACGTATATCTTGTTAATAGTGATGAGTGGAGCAACTACACAGCACCATCAAGAGAATACCAAATGCAAGATGCTATCGAAAAAATAACTCATAAATAACATACAAAAACAGGATTAGATACGCCTCCCAAAACGTTTCTAATCCTGTTTTTTTAATTGTTCAAAAGCTGGTAAATTCGATTGTTCACTTTACCAAATGACTTAATATTATTTTGCACATTTGAAAGTAATACTACGACTGTTTTCCCGCTATGACTAAAGCTATTCGACACGTTCCATCCGCTCAAAACGCCATGACTGTTATAGCTTCCTGGATCAGCATAGAACCCCATTCCATACCCAGAAGCACTTCCTGCCGTTAACATTTTCTCAAAACTAGCGTCATTGATCAATTTTCGATCCGACAAAGCTCGGTCAAATAAGTACATATCCGTTGCAGTCATATACATATCACCACATCCATAAAGCTGCGATAAGTCCGGTAAGTATGGTGTCTTATAAGTTCCATCCTTTTGAATATTATAGCCAACAGAAGGCTTTTTCTCCTTATCAAAAGTCGTATATACCCCCGAATGTTTCATACCTGCTGGTTCGAAAATATTTTTTTGCACGTAAGTCATTAATTTTTCTCCACTAAGTTGCTCCACAATGAAAGCTAGTACGCTATAATTCGAATCATTATAATCCCATTTTCCAGGCTGACGCTTAATTCCCTGTGCTTCAATATCCCGAATCAATTCTTCTGGTCTAATCTTCTCGTTTTTCTCTGTATGTCCCACAATACCAGATGTATGATTTAACAGGTTTCGCAATGTGATACGGCTACCATTCGGGAATTCAGGCAAGTACGTTGCCACCGAATCATCTACATTCAGCTTGCTCTGCTCTTCTAACTGCAAAATCGCCGTTGCAATAACTGCTTTTTGAGAGGAACCAATATAATAAACTGTATCCGGTGTATTCGCCACATCCGTATCTCGATTCGCCGATTTATATCCCTTATTCAGCACAATTTTACCTTCACGGTACACAAGCGCGGTTCCGCTGAATCCAATACTTTCCAAATATTCATCTACTATCTTATTATCAGACACACTCGCCGTTTCCTTCTCCACTTCCTTTTCCGGAGTTACCGGCTTTTCTGGCGTCTTTTTTACCGTCTCTGAATCTTTCTGCTCGCCCGCAGTTTCCAATTCCTTTGGTGTTATCCATTTCACCGCCATAAAAACCACTGTCAATAATACGAAAATCAGCCCGATACCAATATAAAAATCACGTTTCTTTTTGTTGCGCCGTTTGGAGGAGCGATTCATTTGCTGATTTACCATGCCTTGCCCTCATTTCCTAGTAAAATTGCTCGCTTCGTCCCCACGAATTTATTACCAATACATTTGCACAGCTCCCACTCAAAATTCTAGACCATTTATACTCAAAATGCAACTAGGTCAACAAATTATTTTGTATATAACTATTTTGATGTTAGAATAGACGTGCAAGGCTTCATCTAGTTTTGTGACCTACCTATCAGGGTATTATAGTGAGGTATGCGTTCTAATAGAAAAGAAAGAAGGAGATTAGAGTTATGGTACAAATTACAAAAGGTAAATTTGATGGCTTACAGAGACTTTCTAACGATAAAGGAATCATTGCTGCACTGGCAATTGACCAACGTGGCTCCTTAAAAAAAATGATTCAAGAAGCTAAAGGTTCTGAAAGCGACAAAGATGTAGAAGATTTTAAACAAATGGTATCCGAAGAGCTCACGCCATACGCATCTGCTATCCTGCTGGACCTTCAATATGGTACGCCTGCCATTAAAGCTCGTCACGAGAACTGTGGCTTGCTAACCTCCTATGAAAAAACGGGCTATGACGCCACGACACCAGGCAAGCTTCCTGATTTAATCGCGGACCTATCCGCACTCCGCATCAAAGAAAGTGGCGGCGATGCAGTAAAAATTCTAGTATATTACGATCCAGATGAACCCGCAGAAATCAATGAAATCAAATACGCGTTCCTAGAAAGAGTTGGTGCCGAGTGTCGTGAAATAGACATCCCCTTCTTCCTAGAACCGATTACGTATGATGCAAAAGTAACAGACTCAGCCAGCGCCGATTACGCGAAACTGAAACCTGCGAAAGTTAAAGCATCCATTAAAGAATTTTCCAAACCGCGTTATGGCGTGGACGTACTGAAATTAGAGGTTCCAGTGAATTTCAAATATGTAGAAGGCTTTGCGGATGGCGAAGTAGTTTATACGAAAGAAGAAGCTGGACGCCATTTCGAAGAGTGTTCTGATCTAAGCCCGCTTCCATTCATTTATTTGAGTGCAGGTGTGACGGCAGAACTTTTCCATAAAACAATTGCCTTCGCGAATGAGCATAAAGTGCAATATAGCGGCGTGCTTTGCGGTCGTGCAACTTGGAAAGACGGTATTGAAGTTTATGGTAAGCAAGGCGACGATGCTTTGCGCGAGTGGTTGCGTACACAAGGCAAAGAGAACATCACCTCACTTGATGACCTTCTAAACACCGGCGCATCTCCTTGGTGGGCTAAGTACGGCTCCTTTGAAGATGTACATGTTGTTGAAAAATAATAACAAAAAAGGTTTGGAATCAATGGATTAATGCCCCGATTCCAAGCCTTTTTCTTGGAAGTGTAAAATAAACTGTGTAAATAATGAATCCTAGTTCATTGTTTATACAGTTTTTCTTTTTTGATACAATGAA
>NZ_CAUYTL010000013.1:0-67168 GCF_963575615.1 Listeria rocourtiae subsp. hofi
TGAGCTAACAGTTCCTACTGCCAAGCCTGTAGTGGACTTTCACCACCTAGCATTTGCGCATGCTGGGCGCACAAAAAGGAATCCTTTTTCAAGGATTCCTGTTGTTACTAAGCCTTTAATTTTGAATGGTTTCGTCCATACACGAAGTACACTGCTAATCCAACGACAAACCAGATTGCAAATGAAATCCATGTAATCGCGGATAGATTTAGAATCAAGTATACGCATAGTAGGAATGATAACGCTGGTACAAAAGGATATAACGGTGTTTTGAAACCAGTTGTCGGTAGGTCTTTATTTTTACGCAAGAAGAAAATTCCCAGTGAAACCATAGAAAAAGCAAACAATGTTCCGATATTAATCAGTTCGGCTAATTGCGCCAATGGTACTACACCTGAAACAAGTCCCATAGAAAGTGCAAAAATAAGTGTATTACGAACCGGTGTATTACGTTTTCCTAATTTAGAGAAACTTTCTGGTAGCAATCCGTCGCGTCCCATTGCGAACAGCAAGCGTGTTCCACCATAAGACATAACAAGAATAACAGTTGTCATCCCAACAATCGCACCAAGTGACAATAGACCAGCGAACCAATTTTGTCCAATAGCTTGAAGTGCAAATGCTACAGGAGCACTAACCCCTTCCAAATCAGCGTACGGTACAATCCCAGTCAAAACGCCTGATAGCAAAATGTACAATAGCGTACAAATCCCGAGTGAAGCAATAATCCCGATTGGCATGTTGCGCTGTGGATTTTTCACTTCCTCTGATGCTGTTGAAACTGCGTCAAAACCAATATAAGCGAAGAATACCATCGACGCACCAGTGATAACGCCACTAAATCCAAATGGCAAAAACGGTGTCCAATTATCAGGTTTTACATAGAAAACACCGACAACAATGAATAATACAACAACGGCAACTTTGAGAAGTACCATAATATTATTCACGCGTGTAGATTCTTTAATCCCTAAACTAAGTAAAATACCAATAACAATAATAATTATGAATGCCAATAGATCGAAATAAGTACCATTACTTGGACTATACGAACCAGATATCGCTGTTGGGACATGGATGCTAAACCCAGCCAGCAAGCTTTTCACATAAGCCGCCCAGCCACTTGCAACAGCTGCAACCGCGAGCCCATACTCTAGAAGTAACGACCATCCTAGTATCCATGCAATTCCTTCACCGAACACATGGTAACTATATGTATACGCACTCCCGGCAATCGGCAATTTAGAAGCAAACTCCGAATAACAAAGTGCCGCCAAACAACAAGCTAAACCTGCAATAATAAATGAAATAATGATTCCTGGTCCTGCTGTGACTGATGCAATTTGTCCCGGCAAAATAAAAATACCTGCCCCAACTACGGCCCCAACACCTAGCATTGTTAAGTCAAAAGCACCGAGCGTCTTATTAAGATGATGTTCACCGCTCGTTTCTAAATGAAATTTCTTTTTTCTGAAAAATGAACTGTTACTTTCCATCAAACTCCTCCATTCTATATACGAATTTTAGCATAATTTTCGGACTATTTCAACTGACAATTGCGAAAAAATCAGTTAGCTAATTCGCCCAAAGCGTAATCAAGAGCTTCCTTAACCGCAACCGTTTCTTCCAATTTCCGACATAGTTTTAATTTTGCCACGATTGATGACAATACAGTCGCATCGTCACGTGCGATTTCTGTCAAATAAAGGGCAGCGCGAATTCGGACGATATAGTAGTCATTTTGCAAATTTTCAAAGAAGCTGTCCAAATCCCGATATCCTAAAAGTGCTAAGCCATAAAGCATCCCTATTTTGGCAACATCATCTTGCTCCTGAAGCAGTAGGCGTTGCAAAACTGGTATAGCTTCCGTTTCTGCATTATGCCCAACCGCCTCCGCAGCGTAACAGCGAACAAGCTCGTCATCATCATTTTCCACTCGATCTAAAAGCTGCGGTACAATTCCTGCATGGCCCCATTTTGCCAAATACTCCAAACAATTAATCCGCCGTAATACATCCTCACTCTTTAGCCCTGCACACGCAAGCTCAAATGCCCGTGAATCATCAAGATACCACAAATACTCGTATGCAATATCCCGAATATCCTTATTTTCGTGCACCACACTTCGCAGCAAAATCTCCGCAACTACCGGACGATCCACAAAATCTACCAACATATCTAAAGTTTCCACAGCCTCCTGACGATCAGGTTCCACCATCTTCTCAAGCTTCCACCACTTCTGCAATGCCAGCTTCAAATTCTCTTCGGCATTCTCCTCGACTCCCAAATAAGAAATAGCCTCGCAGTAAAATGACACCGAGCCCTGCTCATAATCTTTCACATAAAACTGAATATCTTCTATCTGCTCTGGGCTGATCTGAATGTCACTAATTCCAACATCCGTATCCATTTTCAAACTGTTAATCCCTATAAAACGCAACGTTAAATCATACATTTTCCCATCCACAGAATATAGAAAGACTGCCGTAAGACATGTCTTAAAATCATAATACGGCGGTAATTCCAGTACTTCATACGAGAATTTCGACATTGTATCCAAATAAACACCATCGAAACCCCGCAACTCTTTTTGCATTTCCTCCCAACCATGCCAATGTTTCATATCTTCCCTCCAATACTCACTGCTCCATAATCAGCTCCACTAAATTACTATACATTTGCTCGCATTTACCTGACTCATGTGACCACAAATAAATTTCTTCCAAAATCTGTTTTGAATCGCCTATACGCAAACAAAGTAAATCCCCGGTTCCATCATCTGCAATCGCCACAAACCGATCAGAGAGGCCATTTTCTCTTGCCAATTTCGTATTCCTTGCTACATCATCATATGTTTTTCTCAAATTTTGCGAATCTTTCACGGGAAAGAATAGCCATTCGCCAAATTCCGTTGCATTCACTAATTGTACGAGTTCCCGATACTGCGAGCTAAACTGCGCACCCAATTCCCGCTCTAATTTCACCACTTCGGCAAGCGGTGCACCATTTTTCTGCGTCGTGCTTTTTGAAACATAGCGTTCCATAACTAATACCTCCAATAAAACCTCAAATCAACTTAGCAATAAAAGCATTCGTTTTAGCAAAATGCCACCATTAAAAACAATTATTCGCCGATTCTTCTAACAACAATGACCGCCTACTCTGCATCACGATTAGGCGGTCATTCTAAAAATGGGCACCCGTTCTCTTCAATATACGCAACTAACTCCGCACCAACAACTGTCACTGTATTTCGCCATGGATGCCCTAGCCAAGCCAAACTCATATCCATATTCAAAAAGAAATAATAGTCTCCATCCGGCAAAAACGGCACACACCATTCTCCAAATTCTCCGCGCGAATACTCTGAATCCACGAGAAATCGATAATATACATGATACCAGTCAAGCGCGTACATCTCCTCCCCGAAAAATCGCAAAAACAAGTCTTTTGTCCAATTCTCATCATCAAAATAGGCCTGTGTAAGTCCGCCATTTTCCTCATAGGGTAGCATATTTAGAATCTTGTATTCTTTAAAAACAACCGCTTTATCTCGAGGCTTAATCGCTTTTGCAAAAATTGAAGGGGATGGTTTAAACTTATATCTCGCGTGGAATTTGTCATCCACCGCACGATAGTGCTCTATTTCATACCATCTCATCATCCAAGCACATACGTCACAACAACGCTTGCTCCAATCAAAATCACCGCGCTAGCAAAAAGACTGCCAAAAATATAATGTTTCGCTTTCAAATTAGAAACCGAAATCGCTAAGAAGCACATGCCAAGAACGACTTGAATCCAAACCGGGAACGCAAGCCCAGCCTCCATTTGCACCATATAAAAGATAATGTTAAGTAAAATAACCAAATAAACCATAGCAACCAAACCAACTATTACTTTGCCAACACTCATCTTAATCCTCCCAACATAAAAAGACCTTTTACCTCGCAGTATACAGGAGGTAAAAGGTTTTTCCAATCTATTATTTGGTTAGTGGTCCCCAATTGTTTGTTGTAAATGCTCGAACAGTAATTTTTGTGTTTGCATCAAGCACTGCTCCTGCTTCGTATTTCGTAGCTGCATTTGAAACAACACCATTTGCACCCATTGGATCGCTACCGTCTGTTGTGTAATAAATATCTGTCCCAGCGTTCGGGTTTTCTAACACGACTCCGCCATCACTTGCCACGACTTTCACAGCTTGCAATGTGTGCGCCATTCCGTATTTTGCCCACATCTCAAGCGAATATCGTACACGATCGCTCATTTGGTTTTGTACTTTGACTTGCACATTTAACCAATCTTTATACATCGTACTTCTCGCGCCCATATAGGCTGCATCCAATTTATACGCAGCATCGATTTCCTGCTGATTACTTGCAATCAATTGTTTCACGTTTGCAACTGATAACGGCGCTCCTTCTGCACCAGTGAAATCACCGCTCGCTGCACCAATTTGTGCTAAAACTTGATCTTTTACAAGCGTTTTAAATTCTAGATTCCCAGCCGTTGCAATTTGGCTATCTCCAGAAAAATTACCGAAAAAGTCCCCTGCGCCACGTCTTGAAATAGAATCAATCCACTTGAAGCGATATGTCCCACCGCCACCAGCAAGCGCTGAATAACTCGTTCCAGTACCACCATTATTGTAAAAAGCGCCGTCCGTGTCATTGATATTGAATTTCATCTTCACACCATTTCCATTCAAAATATCATTCGAAACAACCGCATCGACTTCACGCTCCGTATCCACAAACATGAATAGAATGTGCATTTTAATCATGTCTTCCACATCGACATAGTTCTTGAATTCTTGGAAGTTTTTTGCTGCCGCAACTGCTTTTACTTTTGCTAAAATAGCCGTATCACCATCGCCAACCTCGACAATACCGGGTACAAAATAACCATCTTGGAAGCGAATTTTGGTGTATTCATCATCACTTCCACCAAAATATTCTTCAAACATATTCTGACCAAAGTCTTCACGCATCGTTTTCACACCCATGTATTTTCCGTTATAAAAATAATGTACGTAGCGCGCGTGTAGAGAAATTTTGTTCATTTGTTGTGCCAGTGTATTCGTTACTTTTTCGTCGTAGCGATTATAGCCCAAGTTGTAAATATCATTTTGTGGACCATCTTGCCCTTCTTTTAGCTCTAACTTGCTAAATTTGTTTACGACTGGAAAAGCTTCGCCGGGTGTTGCCTCAAAGAAATTGTATTTTGCCTTTTTCGAACCATAGTCGCGGTGAAACTTAGCCGCTACCCCGGAATTGAATTGACCGGCACTGACTTGTCCAAATTTTTTCGCACCTGCATAGCTGAAATAGTTTGTACCACCTTTATTCATATGTGTGTCTAAATACTCGAACGTCCCTGGTACATAGGTTGTCGCATTCAAAGCCGTAGTATTGCCTGTTTCTGATACAATCGGGAAATCATCGATAGCTTCTGCATATTCATTACTCGTGATTGTATTTTTAAATTGCCATTGATAGCCTGATGTTACTTCATTTTTATAGTTGTCACGCAGAACGTAGGTACTTGAAATAACGCCACTATTTCCGTTTGTATCATATGCGTATACTTTGATTACAGCGGTTTTATCAATCGTAATTGGTCCAGTATATATCGTTCCTTTTGTCGCGCTTGGATCTGTAATACCGTCCACTGTATATTTAATCGTTGTTCCTTCCTTTGATGATAAAGTTAAGTCAAAACCTGTGTCATAAACGCCGCGCTCTTTGCTGAATTGTATCGTGTAGTTTTCCTGTCCTTCATTGTTTGTTTTGGCGAATGTTTCAGAGCTGAATACCGTCAAATTCTTACTTGCATCCGGCTTGCGTCCAAATGTTTGATCGTACGCTTGCTTCGTGTACTTGATGGAATCTATCGTTTTCATTGTCGAATCTACTTTGGCGGATAAAATAACGTCACCGCTTCCACCAATTTCAAAGCTCAAATGATTATTTCCAAGTTCGGTCGCCTTATCGGAATATAGCACGCGATATCCTTTTGCAGGAATAAGGAAGTTGGAAAACTCGAATTTGTCAGGTGTCTTTGTTTTGTCGCTCAAGTACATGCCTTTATCTAAAATAACCGGCACATCGTTGTCGTTGTAAAGTTCGATCCATGCTGCTTTCGAACTCGCGGTACCTTCTGATGATAGTTCATTGATATAGACATTTTTAATTTGGTCTGGTGTTGTTAGCGCCCCTTCAATTCCAGGTCCTTTGCCGTTGTTTTTATATTTCACAATCAGCCTCGCCGCTTGTGCATAACCTCCTTGATACACACTACCAATATAATTATCCCCATCGATACGGAATGCCATCGACTGGCCGTTTCTCCATCCTGCCAAACGATTTTCGTCAACTATATCTTTTAAATTTGCTGTTCGAACAATTTGGTTGCTCGCCGTAAATGCTGGTTGGCTATATTTCACTGCCAAATTGCTATATTCACGCGCGGTGATGTTTCCTGCAACTGCTTTGTAAGTTTCTGGATTGCCAAGTTCCGAACGGATTTCCATGTTTGAACTCACCTTTGCAGCATTCGTGTTATAAGTCGTGAATTCCATGTAAGCATCTTCAATCTCTGCCGTTTCTGGGATTGTAACATTCGTGAAGCGTAATCCTGCCGTTTCTTTGTAAGCTGGAATGAGATTCGTTGCGTAATACCCTCCAATCTCCAAAACCGAGCCTAAATCGATGGCTTTTGCTGTGCCGTATTCTTCTGCATCATCTGAAGAAGTCGCTATCTTGCCTGTAAAATCACCATAACCAGAGTAATATTCTACGACTAGTTTTGGGGCCATTGTAGCGTTTGATTCGTACGAACGAGCAAGATATGATCCCATTTTATTGCCATCGATTTTAAATACAAAATTACTCAAATCTGGGTTTCCTGCACGCATTTCTTCGATCACAGGGGTCAAATCTTCGGTGTTTACAAGCTCGTTCACCGCCACTTTAGCAGGAGTCGATGTTTCTACAGAACTGTTCGTCATTTGGCGATTCATAAAAGTCGCGACTGTCGAACTGAAAGCACCGCCACTTCCAACCTCTCCAGAAATCGTCAAATTCGTTGGTGAGCTAGAAGCATCACGCGTCGTGAAAGTAATGTACGCTTTACTTATAACTGCATCGGCTGGTAGTGATACATCCGTGAAACGCACAAAAGTAGATTGTGGTACTGCGCCGACTAAGCCGTGTAAGTCAAGACCCGTACTCGTTAAATTAACTGCTGTTGCGCTTACTTCTGCATCATCCGCACCAGTTTTCACGCTAAATTCTTTTTTAGCAAGTGGCAAATTCTCTGCATCTTCACGAATAGAATAAACATATGTTTGGACGCCACTATTTTGTTTTGCGTTATACGCGTACGCTCTTACTGTCATTGTTTTATCAATCATAATTGGCCCGATATATGTGATTCCGTTTGTTTCGCTTGGCGCGGTTCCATCTAGTGTATATTTAATCGTATTCATACTATCCGATGTAAGAGTCAACCCAAAGCCCGTTTTGTACATGCCTGGCTTCTGACTCAAAGCAATTTTCACAAGCGGTTTCGCGTCGTTGTTTGTACTTTCATACGTACCTGGTTTGAAAGCAACTACATCCGAATCAGCATCGTTGAACCGTCCCATCGTCTCACCAAATGCCATTTTTTTCACGTCAAATGTATCTAATTGATGGAAGCCATCGTCATATTTTGTCGTTAAATAAAGCGTCATATCGCGGTTTCCTAATGTGAAGTTAGCCGATGCATTGTTTGTCGTTCCATCTGCCTTCACAATTCGATAACCTTTTGCTGGTATATAAAGGTTTGCCAACTCCGATTTTCCTAAGTTAGCCGCTTCATCTGAAAGGAAAACATCCTTTTCAAAAAATACGGGAACATCATTGTTATTATAAATCTCAATCCACCCATCTTTTTGCGCATCTGTTCCCATGCTGGCTACTTCGTTGATAAAAATATTTTGTAGTTTAGCTGGGTCTTTAAGGATATCTACGCCATTTTCGCTGTAGGTATATTGGATGACTAGCTTTGGTTGGTATAGCGCAGCAGAGCCACCTTGATAAATGCTGCCAATATAATTATCCCCTTCTATTTTAAATGCTAATGCATTGCCATTTTGCCATCCCATCAAACGAGTTTCGTCGATGATACTTTTAAGATTAGGCGTTTTGATGACTTGCCTCGCTGCTGTGAAAGAGGCTTGTTCATATTTTACGCTAGATCCTGTGTAGTTCCGACTGCTAATATTTCCAGCCGTACTCGTATAGACCGCGGGATTACCGAGTTCTGATGTGATTGATATGTTGGAAACACGATTTGCAACAGTGCCATATGTCGTAAATTCTAAATAGGCATCTTCAATTTTCGCGTTTTCCGGCAAATTAACGCTCGCAAAACGAAAAGCTGAGATATTTTTGTAAGTCGGTGTTAATGTCGCCGAGTAGTAACCACCTATCTCCATCGCCGAATTTAAATCCATCGTCTTGTTATCACTGTACTCTTCTGCATCATCTGTTGTGCTAGCAATGCTCGCTTTGTACTCGCCAGATGCCGAGGTGTACTCAACAATAAGTTTTGGAGCCATCGCTGCATTGGACTCATAAGAACGCATGACGAATGAACCCGCTCCACTTCCCATTACCTTGAATACGTAATCTTTAATATCTGCTGTATTCGCGCGCATTTCGTTAACAATAGCAGAAATATCGTCCGTATTAAAAATCGTGTTGACCGCCACAACTGGTGTATTCATCTCCACCGCTGTTTTCGTGAATTGACGGCTTGTAAAAGAAGCAACCGTGCTTGCAAATGTAGCCTGTGAGCCAAGTTCTCCTGTAATGTTGATAGCTGTAGACTGATTCGCATTCGACGCATCCCTAGTTGTAAACGAAAGATACGCGTTCGAAATTTTAGCGTCATCTGGTAATACGACATCCGCGAATCGTAAATAAGTCGTTTGTGTTGCTCCGACAAGTCCATGTAAATCTAATCCAGTACTCGTTAGGTTGACCGCTGTAGCCGTAACTTCTGCATCATCTGCTCCCTTTTGGATGGAATACTCCGCCTTATGACTAAATGTCTGCTCACTCGCCTGCTCTGTCTGTACTGATACCTCTGTTTCTGCGGATATTGGAATATTCCCAATTGAGCTCGGTACCATTAAAGCTACAATCATTGCTACCGATAAAACTTTTAAACCAAATTTTTTTCTCTTTTTCATGGTTAAATTAATAACTATTTATACATGAATTTTCACGCTAAATAGTCATATCCTCCTTTTTATTTGTGAAATAATTCACTTTTTATTATGCACCAACGTCGCTTTTTATAGAACGTAAGATACGCTTTCTCCCAAAGTTTTTTCTTAAATTCTTTTTTTAAGAACGACGACTGTAGCACTGGATATGCCTGCTTCTTAGTTATTTGAACACACTCCTATCTACTTTATTTCCAGTAGGAATCTGATTATCAATCTTACTATTCCCTATATATACCTTACCTTTATTTTAAGAAGTGTGTCATCAAAATTATGTCATATTTCTCTAGGTTAATATAGCCATGTTCACATATTAGACATCATTTTTCACGCTCTTAAAAACCTATTATTATTCCGATATATGAATTTTTATGCAACAATGGATAGTATTATGTATGTTTAATAGGGGGGATATCGAGACTAAGGATGTTTAGCTTGGAGCGGGTATGGGAGATTACGAATGAGTACATGGATGTATGGATTCCGGTCAATTTAAGTTTGGAAAAAATTAGTGGACTAACTGTTCGCTTTGCTCACCCTGATATTGGAGCTTTAAGTCACCTTGTTCCGACAGCTCCAACAAAAAAACCAGCCAAGGGGTAGCTGGTCAAAAAGGAGTTTCAAGGTTCGCAGTTAGAAAAAGGGGGAACTAACTGTGTCTTCCTTGTTTACATTCTCTATATTACACGGGTTCAATGAAGTTCTCTTGTACTTTCTATGAGATTTTCATTTGATTTTATTTTGTTTGTTCATCTTCTTCTACGTACTCACTCTCTGGTTGCTCACCATAAAGTCCTGATACGCGCTTAAACCACGTAAACATATGTGTCACGATAACTTTGAGTACTGCATAACCTGGTACTGCAAAAATAACACCTAGGATTCCAAACAGTTTTCCTGCTACTAAAATCACGAATAATATTGTAATTGGGTGTACTTTTAGCGTTTTACCCATGACTTGTGGAGAGATGAATTTCCCTTCTAATAGTTGCACCACAACCCAGACGATAATCAGTTTTAACAGTAACCATGGTGAAGTCACTATAGCAATGATAATCGCTGGTGTAATCGCAATAACTGGTCCTAAGTAAGGAACTATACTTGTACATGCTGCAATGATTGCCAGTGTGAGCGCGTACGGCAAGCCAATAATGAGATACCCGATGAATAGTAAAATTCCGATGCAAAAACTAACGATAATCTGACCGCGAATGTAAGAACTAATTTGGGCGTTGGATTCGTGTAACACTTGGCGTGTATGTGCACGTGAATTTACTGGTAACATTTTTAATAGGTAATCTGGTAATTTCTTGCCATCTTTTAATAGGTAAAACAGAACTAAAGGCGTTGTCACGATGGCGAGCACTACCTCTGTTACCGTTCCAACAACGTTTCCAATGCTATCCACTGCACTGCTTACAACCGTGCCACCTTTTTCGGAAATTGTTTTCGTGATATCGCTTAAATTGTTCTGTACCTTGTCTTTTACTTGATCAAACAGCGGTGACTCAGCGAATTCATTGAACTTCGCGACTACTTTATCCCAGTATGATGGGAATGTTTTCACCAAGCTTACAATTTGCTCTTTCACGGCTGGTACGATAAAACTGAAAATCAACACGATAATTCCAGCGATAATAACGTATAGTAAAGCGATTGACCAACCGCGTTTCCATCCTTTTCGTTCTAACCAGTCGATTAGCGGGTTGAATAAATAGTAGGATATCCCCGCTAAAATAATCGGTGCTGCAATCGTGGAGATAATCACCGTAATTGGGTGAAAAATAAAGGATATTTTCGTTAATACATAGACGTCCAGTGCTACTAATAAGAAAATTAGCAAGCCTAGTACAAACTTGTTTTCTGTGATGAAACTTTTGAATTTTGAAATCGATTCTTTCATTTTCCGCCCCTCCTTCATTATCTTGGAAACTATTATACAAGTAATCCCTTGGAATATCACGTATTTCTATTTTAACCAACCACGAGCCCTTCTGGATCAAGTTCTAGCAATGCGTGTGCAAAATAGAAATGATAGCGATCTTGGAATTTGGTAAATAGTTCTGCTCCTTCTTTTTGATACATCACGAGCGGATCTTGTTGACCGTAAGCGCGCAAATGAATGCCTTCGCGAAGTTGTACCATTTGATCCAAGTGCACAACCCACATTTGATCAAGCAGATTCAAATATACTTCTTTTTCGATTTGATTAATGGTGCCCGCTGGGAATTTCATGCGTTGTTTTCGATGCCAAAATATCAAGGCTTCTGCAGCTTCTTCTTGTGACATCAATGTAACTTGATCGAACGAGAATGGGAATTTTGTCCCGCCTAGTAACTCGCCCATTTTGGCATAACGAGCATCTAAATCCGATTCGCGCTCTGAAAAAACATCTTCTGCCACTTCTCGTAAAATTCGTTCTGAAAAAGCCCCTAATTTATCGATACTTAGCAAACGATCCCGCTCCTCATATACCTTCTTGCGCTGAATATCAATGACCTCATCGTATGAAAGCAAGTTCTTCCGCATATCGTAGTTCGAGCCTTCTAAACGTCTTTGCGCCTCAATCACAAGCTGATGTACTTTTCGTGAATGCACAGGCTTATCATCAAAATTGTATTTTTGCTTCGTGCGGCGAATATAGCTTTCCCAACGTTTATTATCGTAATGATCAACTAATTCATCATCAAGCGACAAAATAAACTTACTAAAACCTGGATCACCACGCCGTCCAGAACGTCCCATCAACTGTAGATCGATACGGCGACTTTCATGGCGCTCTGTTCCAATCACAGCTAAGCCTCCAAGCGTATAGACGCCTTTATCAAGCTTAATATCTGTACCGCGCCCGGCCATATTTGTCGCCAGCGTTACCATGCCACGTTTTCCAGCACGCGCAATAATTTCTGCCTCTTGTTCATGATTTTTTGCGTTCAACACTTGATGCGGAATCCCTGCTTTTGTAAGTAACTCGCTGACCCATTCATTGCTCTTAATCGAAGACGTTCCAATCAAAATCGGCTGCCCGCGTTCATACCGACCCGAAACTTCATACACAATAGCTTCACCTTTTTGCTCCCGCGTATAGAAAACTTCATCCTTATTGTCCACCCGGTTCACTCGTAAATGCGTCGGGATTACCACAACATCCATATTATAAATATGACGGAATTCCTCTTCCTCTGTTTTCCCCGTCCCTGTCATACCTGATAGCTTCTTATACATCCGAAAATAATTCTGTACCGTAATCGTCGCTAACGTCCGTGATTCCTCGCGAACTTCTACGCCTTCCTTAGCCTCAATCGCTTGGTGTAACCCATCATTAAATCTCCGCCCCGGTAAAGCTCGCCCTGTATGCGGATCAATGATAAGGACTTCCCCATCCAGGACAACATAATCCTTATCTTTATGCATCAAAAAATGCGCTCGTAACAGTAATGTCGTAATGCGGTGCAATGGCTGATTTTCCTCGGCATACAACGAGTTAATTTTCCAAAAACGCTCTGCCTTCTCGATTCCCGCATCATGCAACCAGACGAAACGCTTCTTCTCCTCAACCTCATAATCGTCCGTCAACATCGTCCGAACAAGCGTATCCGCAATTTCATACAGCGTTAAATCCTCTTCCTTGCGATCCGAAATCAAGAGCGGTGTCCGTGCCTCATCAATCAAAATCGAATCCGCCTCATCAATCAGTACAAAATCAAGCCCCGTCTGCACTTTATCCTCCATTTGACGCACCATATTATCCCGCAAATAGTCAAAACCGAACTCCGACGCCGTCCCGTAGATAACATCCGCGTTATAAATTGCCTGCTTCTGCTCCTTCTCAAGTCCAGAAACATTCAAACCAACAGACAATCCTAAGTACTCTAGCACACGCCCAATTTCCTCGCGGTCACGCTTAGCAAGATACTCGTTAGCCGTCACAAGATGAACCTTATTTCCTCGTAAAACTTCTATGTACATGACAAATAAAGATACGAGCGTCTTACCTTCTCCCGTCTTCATCTCCGCGATTTTACCATCCCCAAGTACGAAAGCACCAATTAACTGCACCATCACTGCCTCAAGCCCAACGACCCGCCGTGCAGCTTCCCGCACAAGTGTAAAAATATAAATCCGATCGCGTTCTGTAATCTCACGTTCCTGAAACTTTTGCAACCAATGTTGTGTCTGCTCTCTAAGCGCTGACTGATCCATTAATCTATATAAATCTTCCCGCTTTACTACCTCACGAGCTAAATCCCGATATGCCTTCACTATTTTTCGATCATCGTATGATTGTGCCATTTTTATGCCTCCTAATCCTCTCCTATTATAACCTAGAAAGCATTGCAAAACCAAGGAATTCATAGAATAAATTTCACGCTATGTGATGCTTAGTAAGAAGTACTGGAATTCAATTATTACAGTTTGATTAAATTTTTCTATTGCAAATTACCAACAGGTTTCGCCATGCGCAAGTTTGCTAAAGTTATTATGCACAAAGTTGGCCGGCTACTTCCCAAGTTCATGCGCTCTCTGATTTTATAAAACACACGTTCTGATTTCTCTTCTTTACAGCCATGTTACAGAAACAACCGCGTGTTCATAAAATACACTCAAAACCCTATTTTTGTATTTGTAATTTAAATTAATTCCACGTAGAATGGGTATTACATGAGTATGTATATAGAAAAACCTAGAATGAAAAGTAAGAGAGGAGTTTTAAAAATATGAAAAAGGCGGCAATCGCAACGGCAACGGCTGGAATCGCAGTTACGGCCTTCGCAGCACCAACCATCGCATCAGCAAGCACGGTCATCGTACAAGCAGGCGACACACTTTGGGGGATCGCTCAAAAAGCAGGTACAGACGTTGATTCTATTAAAAAGGCAAACAAACTAACTTCGGATACCATTTTCCCAGGTCAAAAATTAGAGATATCGCAACTTACTGAGGAAACAAAGAAATCTGTCAACGCAACATGGCTTAACGTTCGTCAAGGTCCAAGCGTTGATAATCGAATCATTACTTCTATTAAAGGTGGCACACAAGTCACTGTTGAAACAACCGAAGAAAATGGCTGGAGTAAAGTCACTTACGCAGATGGAAAATCAGGCTATGTCAATGGTAAATACTTGTCTGACGCCGCTGCTACTGCTCCCGTTGTAGAACAACAAGAAGCGCCAACACCAAGCACGCCAGTTCAAGAAGAAGTAACCGAGCAACAAACAGAAGCACCAGTCGCGCCAAAAGCCGAGGCAGAAGTAACACAACCTGCTGTCGAGCAAGAAGTTACAGCAAACGCGACAACACATACAGTAAAAAGCGGCGACACACTTTGGGCATTATCAACCAAATATGGCGTATCCGTTCAGAACTTGATCGCATGGAATAATCTATCTTCCTCTTCGATCTACGTTGGTCAAACACTTGCAGTCGATCAAAGCAAAGCACAAGCTCCTGCACCAGAGACTGAAAAAGAAGAAGTAACAGCTCCCGTTGTGAAAGATGAAGCACCGGAAACCGTTACAGAAACTGCACCACCAGCGCCAGAAGCAGAAGTTAAAGAAGATACTAAAGCTCCCGTTACACCTCCAAAAGAGGAACAAGATGAGGCTCCGGTCGTTCAAGTAGATACAAATGCATCTACATACACGGTTCAAGCTGGCGACTCGCTTTCTAAAATTGCAACACTTTTTGGCACAAGCGTAGCAAACTTACAAGCAATCAACAGCCTAACTGATGACAATATTGTTGTTGGCGACGTTTTAAAAGTGAAAGGTTCTGCACCCGTGAAAGAAACGGTGGACAAGCCAGACACAGAGAAACCAGCCGTGACACCAGAAGTATCAAAGCCAGACACAAAACCAACAACGAACGTCAACAAACCGAGCAAGCCAAGCAGACCAGCTGTTGATACTTCCAACACATCTAACTACACAGTCCAAAGCGGTGACTCTTACTTTACAATCGCGCAAAAATTTGGCATGACCGTATCTAACTTGAAAGCTCTAAACAACGCAACAAGCGATAACCTCCAAGTTGGCGATGTTTTGAAAGTAAAAGGAACAGCATCTAACGTTAACAAACCATCGAATAATACAAATAGCAACAACTCGAATTCAAGCTCTAACAGTAGCAACTCCAATAATAATTCCAATAGCGGTAGCAACAACGCATCATCTGGTACTGCAAGTTTCAGCGCGCTAATGAATGAAGCGCAGAAGCATCTTGGAAAACCTTATTCATGGGGTGGCAATGGTCCATCATCATTCGATTGCTCTGGCTATACGAAATATGTCTTTGCAAAACAAGGCATTTCGATTCCACGTACATCCGGATCTCAATACGCAGCTTCCACAAAAATCAGCGCTAGCCAAGCACAACCTGGCGACCTAGTATTCTTTGATTATGGTAGCGGTATTGCCCATGTCGGTATTTATATCGGCGGCGGAAAAATGATTAATGCACAAAACGATGGCGTAAAAATTGATAACGTGTCATCTGGTTACTGGGCTAGATACCTGGTTGGTTACGGTAAAGTAGCTAATTTCTAAATAAAATAAAGCAGAATGACCATCCAAACCTCCCACAGAGATTAGGATAGTTATTCTGTTTTTTTGTGTCACGTATCCATATCTCCACGGATTATTTTATGATATAGTAGAGTTACTACTTTATAAATGAGGATGAAAATTGTGAATGAACTAACCGTTAAAATAAAGAAAAAATCTGCTCAAAGCTACATAAAGGGTTACCCACTAATTACAAAAGAAGCACTAGTAACTATCCCTGACATGGAAGAAGGCACGATACTACGTTTAGTCGACGAGTCCAATCGCTTCCTCGCAAAAGGCTATTATGGAAACCAGAATAAGGGAATTGGATGGATTCTGACATGCGATGAAAAACAGCCGCTAGATGAAGCCTTTTTTACAAGACTGTTTAAAGAAGCTTTTGCTAAGCGCCAAGTCTTTTTCAACGATGACGCTACGACTACATTCCGAATTTTTAATGGCGAAGGTGATGGTTTAGGTGGTTTGACAATCGATTATTACGATGGTTTTATCGTCTTGCAATGGTATAGCCAAGGAATTTATAAATGGAAGTCAGTCTTACTCGCAGCCCTCAAAAAGGCTATTAACACGCTCGGTATCTATGAAAAACGGCGCTTTGATGCGAAAGGTCAATACTTAGAAAGCAATGATTTTTTGGAAGGTAATATTGCTCCCGAGCCACTTATCGTCAAGGAAAATGGCATCAATTATGCAGTTTACTTAAATGACGGTGCAATGACTGGTATTTTCCTTGATCAGCGTGATGTCCGCAAAACGATTTGTGACACGTATGCCGCTGGACGCACCGTATTGAACACATTCTCCTACACAGGAGCCTTTTCCGTTGCCGCTGCATTCGGCGGTGCCACGCATACAACTAATGTAGACGTGGCCAATCGTAGCATCCCAAAAACCCGTGAACAATTCACTGTAAACGAACTTGATCCAGCCGCGCACACTATTATGGCCGAAGACGTTTTTCAATACTTCAAATACGCGAACCGAAAAGCACTGGCATTTGATATGGTGATTTTAGACCCGCCAAGTTTTGCTCGTACGAAAAAAACAACATTCAGCGTTGCAAAAGACTACGGGAAACTATTAGAAGAAAGCATCGCGATTACAAATCCAAATGGCATTATCATCGCGTCAACCAACTATGCTGGGTACGGAATGGATAAATTCAAGCAAGTAGTGCAAGAAGCGTTTAAGAATCAAGGACGCGAATACAAAATTGTTGAGCAGTTTACGCTACCTGCCGATTTCGTAACACAAAGTAGCTTTAAAGAAGGCGATTATTTGAAAGTTTTGTTCTTGGAAGTGAAATAGTAAGAACCTCCAATCGTGGCACGTAGAAATGCTCGGATTGGAGGTTCTTTTACTTTATGCGGAGATTCGCTGACTTGAACAATCTAGTTTGAATGCACGATTTGCTAAAATTTGAAATACAATAGATATGCCTGCAAAAGTGAAGCAAATAAAGCTAGGCCAAAGATGCCAAGTCCAAGAATTGTTCCATAACATCCAGATAAGCAGAGTTAAAAGGGCAATCATAGTGCACACATGGGATATAACCAAGAAGCATCGCACTTTAAAGCTCAAAACAGTAACCAAATTTTCATCTTTAATATGGCGCCAAATTCGCCCACTTACTATTCGGTGCACAAAATAATTATCCAACTCTCCTTTGTTCATTTTCTGAATACCAATAATAGCCATTGGAATAGTTGATAGAATAACAATTATTATTACAATATAGCAAAATAAAAGCCACATATTCATCCCACTTTCTTTTATGTAGACCAATTTGATGAAGAGATTTCACATTTCTTAGATAAAAACCCTACCGGATTATAGCGCTAACTAGCACGCCAACCAAATTTACATTTCACATTACTTAGATAAAAACCAACGGCTTTATAGTTTGTTCCTGGTCCGGAACGAAATTTACATTTCACATTACTTAGATAAAAACGATGGCACGTTTGAGTTCCAATATCAAGATGGTGCTATTTACATTTCACATTACTTAGATAAAAACGTCTAAGCGCTCCGCCTCTTGGTAAGTCAGCCCATTATTTACATTTCACATTACTTAGATAAAAACCTTAGACTCTTTAACAAATGATTATTTAAAACAATATGATTTACATTTCACATTACTTAGATAAAAACACAAAAGGAAATAGGAAAATACCGCTTGAAAATGATTTACATTTCACATTACTTAGATAAAAACCAACAAGCCAAATCCTAATAGAACAATAGATGTCATATTTACATTTCACATTACTTAGATAAAAACATGCTAAAATGTGATGTTTTATGCGTTTTTATGTATATTTACATTTCACATTACTTAGATAAAAACGTGATTAAAAAATAATACTCTCGACTGCCTAACAGGATTTACATTTCACATTACTTAGATAAAAACGCTAGGTAAGAAACGTTTAATCATACCGGACACGATTTACATTTCACATTACTTAGATAAAAACGGAAAGCGAGCAGGATAGACTTTCACGTTCCAACGAGATTTACATTTCACATTACTTAGATAAAAACGAAAGGCTTCGTTATAATCGCGTGCGATATCGTCCAATTTACATTTCACATTACTTAGATAAAAACCTAACCTTACCTGCGTCTA
The DNA here is from genome assembly GCF_963575615.1 of Listeria rocourtiae subsp. hofi. Classification (NCBI taxonomy): domain Bacteria; kingdom Bacillati; phylum Bacillota; class Bacilli; order Caryophanales; family Listeriaceae; genus Paenilisteria; species Paenilisteria rocourtiae. Next base: position 18,479 of record NZ_CAUYTL010000013.1, read on the forward strand.
CCTCTGGTATGACAGGATTTACATTTCACATTACTTAGATAAAAACACCAGGGACGTATGCAGATGAATGTGGTATAGTTTAATTTACATTTCACATTACTTAGATAAAAACAAAAAAAGAAAACAAATGGAAAAATGATGAACGAATTTACATTTCACATTACTTAGATAAAAACTTGAAGGGTGCACTTGAGGAAGCGGCTTCGAAAGGGATTTACATTTCACATTACTTAGATAAAAACCCGTGCATTTTCAGCCCTACTCCCATCATACCTCATAACCTCAAATCTGTCGACCTCCATCAAAACGGACTACTTCTGCTTCATTTTTGGTTCGCCGTCCTCTTCCAATCCACCAAACCCATTCTCCCCCAATCATCTATCAAAATCTGTCGACCTCCCGTAATTTTTACACTATCGGTGGTCGACAGATTTTCTATACATCAGAAAAAATTCGATGTTTTCTCATCCGCAACACCCCAAAACTCCTTCTCCAACCAGCGTTCCTGCCGACTCGAAAACACGATAACCGAATCCTCCTCTTCACGAATATACTTATCTAATTCCATCCGTAATTTCGCCAATAATGCAGGCGTTATTTCACCCTCAAAAACCGATTTTTGCACGTGCGTCAAATATTTTTTACAAATCTTAAAAATATTTCGTGACACTTTTGCACCGCCATTGTCTTGAGCAATGTCGTAAATCAAGATAATATACATCTCCACTCACCACCAAATCTTAAATCCTTCGTAACGCTTATCATTCATCAAATGCTTGATTAATTTATAACATTCCAGTCGAATCAAATGCCGATACGATACATTCCTCCCCAAATCTCGATGCTTCACCGTTTCTTTCATCCGAATATCATACGCCTGCAAAATTTTCTGCCTCGCTTCTTTTTTCATGTAACAGAAATTGGCCTCTTTCTCAAAATCTTTCTCCGTAATAATATTCTTATTCAGCATGCTAAAGATTAATCGATCCGCAATCAACGGCTTGAAAACCTCTGAAATATCAAGGCATAATGAGAATCGACGTTCACCTGCACTATGCAAATAACTAATAGCAGGATTCAACTGTGTCTTATAAATCTCTGTCAAGCAACTGGAATACACCAGCGAATTCACATAGGAGATTAGCGTGTTAATCATATTATCTGGTGGTCTCTTCACTCTTTTCTCAAAGTCAATTTCTTGATTAATAATCTCCTGCCACGCACGATAATACACTTTCCGAATATTGCCCTCAATCCCCATCAGCTCTTGGATATTATCCGTTTTCAAAATCCCCCTTCGCAACGTTTTAATCTCATCCATCGCCGTATCTACATCTTTACCGCGCTGCCGATAATACCTTAAGTTTCGCAAAATATTAAACGAAGCACTTTCCACGAACTGTATGGCAACATCATGACGTCGCTTTTCATCCGCATAATGGGATACTTGAGCAACTAGCAATTCCCCCGAAACAGTCGATTCACGCGGATAATAACTGCCACTATAAAATCCATAATAATTAAAGATATGAACAGGAATCCCTAATTGTCCAATATAATTCAAACATTTCGTATTCAAATCCACTTCACCAAACAGAAAAATTTCGCGCGTCATTTCAACTTTTAAATCTTTAAAATTCCCATCTGGCGCCGTTAACCGCACGACGTTATCCTTGCGTTTCAATTCTCCATTCGAAAACAAATAATAACTCTCCATTCCCCTCACCTCTCAAATATAACAATACTCAAAGTACGCACACTTTTTGCAGATTGGCTTTTCAATTACTTTTGGCGGCTTATCTTGCACACAAATCGCTTCAATATCCTTTAAAACTGCCTCCAACGTTTGCTCATCCTCATCAGTCAACTCCACCTCTTCACGGCGCCGCAGTTTTGGATAATCAATCACGCCATTTTCAATCGCAATTCCTTTTTTGCGCAAAAAATAAATATAATACTTCAACTGCCAAATTCCAGCTTCTTCAATAGCGCGGCTTTTCTTCACCTCATGAAGTATTTTCCAATCACGAATAAAATCTATATTCACCGTCTCATCAATCATTACCTGGCCAGAATCACGATTATAGCTTGATTCGTCCAACAACTTGCCTAATTGCACGTTCTCGTCTAAATGCTCCATTCGAATTGCTTTCGAAAAACACCACAACTTCCGCTTACAAACAAAATAATAATACACATGCGTCCCACTAATCTTCATGCCATCACCTCTAGAAAAATAAATTTTCCTCTTCTTTGTCTTTTGGTGTCAAACCAAGACCCGCATCATAATAACAATCAAAAATAATTACTTGTTCATACTTATTAACCGCCATTTTCCGATGACTTCCCTTTTCAAAAATGTAACCCGGCACATCTAGCATAAACGCCGAAAGCTTCGTTCGAGCAATCATCTTTTCTTTACGCCTTGGAGCCGTTTGGATAGTCTCGATATAGTAAGTGATTTCCGACTCATTTTCCATGTAAATACTTTCTGGAATCGCAGCGACAGAATTAATATTACGGAATCGTTGCTGCACCTCTTTTTTTGGTAATTCATACGTATCAAATGACTTCACGTAGTCAATCATTTCGACCACATCAGCATAATATTTACTCCCCTTTAAAGCCTCCGTCGAGTACACTTGGTCAATCATCAAAAGCTTCTCTCGTTCTGAAATTGACCCATTGCAATGTTGCAACACAGCCTGCGAATGCTCGTGAATCTGCGCATCAATAAACCCACGCGGCGCCACACCCGAACATTCCTCATCAAAAACGTACACATTCGTCGTAACATCTAACGCACGATTTCGATAACAACGCCCCATCCGCTGAAAAAGCCCATTCAAATCCGACAACTCCGTAAACAATAAATCAAAATCGATATCCAAAGATGCCTCAACAACCTGCGTCGCAATCCAAATACAAGGTCTATCACTTTCTTTATTGCCGTCCAACAAAATTGCATCCTCTTTCGCCGAACGATCTCGCTTAATAAACTGACTATGAAGTAGCCTCACCTCGTCATCATCATAAATACCGGCCAATTCCTCATACAGCGCTTTTGCCACACGCACCGTATTACAGATTACCAAAATCCGATTATTATCATAAAACTCCTGAATAAAATCACCATTTATCGACTCGTGTATAACCTCCACGCTATGGCGAACCCGGTCTGAGATAAAATCTTCCTCTGCACGTGTAAAATGAACACCATTTTCCGATAATAAGTCAGGAATAATCCCTGGCAACGTCGCCGTTAAAATAGTGAATTTCCCACCGACTTTTTGAATATAGGAAAGTCCGACAATGAGGTATGCTAATAAGTCTGGCGAATACATCTGCACCTCGTCAATAATCACTTTTGAATACGAAAGCGTCGCGAGTTTCGGCTCAAACCCTGCATAGCGAAATACAAAATCAAACAGCTGATCCAATGTACAAACTGTTATTGGCAACGACATTTGACGCGTTTTTGTGTAATACTCATCAATATCCATTTCCAGATGCGACTCATGCGTCAAATATTGTCCATACGTCTCCGAATGCAACAAGCCAACGCGATCTGTCTGCGATTCTTTGATAATCCCCGTTTCTCGATCAATTAGCCGACTATAAATCGCATTAATCGCCGTTCGTAAAGGCAGCGTGAAGAACCCCTTATGATTCCCGAGCCACAACAAACCTGCTTCCGTTTTCCCCATCCCAGTCTCCGCAACGACAATCACATTTTCATCCTGATGTGCCTTCATGTATTTTTGTAAGGGTTTCCAATCAGCATTAGGATTTGCTACACGAAAACCCGCCAATTGTTCCGTCATCGCACCTTCAAGAAAATCATTTGGTTTTTCCACATCGATGCTCCCACTTGCCGCGAAATCAATGCGGTTTAGCAAACCCTTAAGCATGACATACTCCAAGAACTGGCCAAAACTCTGCTTCGTTTTCCCTTCAAATATATGCGCTGTCACTTGATAGTATTTCGCTGGAAAATGACTACGATATGCGCGATATTCGCCTAATTTATCATACGTGAACCCCTGCCATTCTTGTTCTAACTTCTTCATTTCTACTGCCCACTCGTCCTCCGTAAAATGAATATCGCGCTCATGATGTCGCGCAATCGCCTGAAAAAGCACTTGAATTTCCTCTTTTGTATACCCCTCTTCTTTTAGTTTTTTATATGGAACAAATGCCACCGAAAGATAATTATGCGGAATCTCCCGCTTGTCACGCTTGCCTCCAGAAACTTTCTCTTGAAAAAGGACATTCATCTTCCCGAGATCATGAATCATACACGCAAGCTTTAAAAAATGCCAGTTCACTTCAATTTCAGGATAATATTTTTTCAGTAAATCATAATTTCTGAGCAAGTTATTCGTATGCTCTTGTATCGTTTCTACAGGTCTTGATTTCGCTAAATATTGATTCATTGAAACCTCCAAAAAGAGGGCACCGAGATACCCTCTCATTCTTATTTTATATCCCAAAATACCAATTTACCGTCTTCATCTACAAAAAAAGAATCTTCTTCCGATATAACAAGTGAAGTCGTGTAGAAAACATCTTTTTTAAGCCAATTTCGATACATTTTAGGTGCTTTAGCCGTTCCTCTATTGACTAATTCATAAGTATCCGTCAATAAATAGCGCGTTCCAAGCATATCATTCCTGCCAACACTACTTTTCACATGCGGTCTAAAATAAACGTCATCCTTTTCAATAATTGAGATTGGAACATAGGCACCGTAGCCGTTATCCAGCTTCCAATCTTCTTCGGCTTCCTTCTTTTCAACCCAAACCACCTTCACCTCTTGAATCGTCGCAATATCCTCGCGCCGACCAAGTGACGGGTATTCTACAGGCTCCCGAAATGCCTCCGCAATCTGCTCCACTAAGCCTTGATCTTCCGGAATCACATGCAAAAGTAACTCCACATCCACGAGCAATTCCGCCGTCGCAACCCCCCGGCCAACACCATAATCCCCGACTTTCAACTGATGGCGTTTCTCATCATATGTCATTCCATTTTTGAATTCATAACGCGTATACAAATCGTTCACCTTTGAGAAATACTTCCCTTGAATACTGATTTCCATTGGATGATAGCTCGTAAAACCGCACATCGTATGCACTAATCCAATAACCGTTGAATAAGGCGGTAATGGATATGTTTCCTTCAACTGAAAGCTCGTTGGTTTCTTATAATTCACTAAATCCTGCCACAATTTAATCCTAATTGCTTTCATAATATGCATCAATCTTTTCTTTAAGATCGTTGAAAAACGCTGGAACTGACTCGGCGCTAAGCTTACTTTCAATCTCAGAAGTATTATTGAACTGACCGCTTATTACGCCACATTTCGTATTTTCTTTAATACCCGAATAATCCAGAACACCCAAAATATTATCCACAAGAATCTGATTATCTTTAATGTCCACAACGTTTTGGAACACAGGATTCTTCACATCATATACACCACCGATTACAAATAATGGTTTCAAATCCTCACGACGACCACGAATATCGCGATATAAGAACGCAATCGTATCCATTAGCTTCTGAACACGACGACTTTTTTCCTTGTTATCCACTTGGACTTGTCCATCAATCCCAATTTGATCCAAATCAATCGTCACCGTATAGCGATAATACGAACGATGAATTTCCGCCTGCGCGATATTCATATTTTCCCCAACTTTATCCGCCTGCCCTTTATTCGTCAAAAAGTCCAAATCAGCTTTAAAAGTTTCCAAAGAAATCGCATTTGACAGCCGAACTTTTGCAGAACGCTTTTGTCCTTGTGTTCCCTTTTCTGTTTTTAAGTAACCGAAGAAATCTAGTTCTGGGAAATCCGTAATCGTTGCCTCACTCAAAAATTGAATGACTTTTTTATCGCCGCTACCTTCCGCTTTTACTGGTGCTTCTTTCTCACCAATCTGCTCCATCATATTATAACGAATCGCCTGGCGAGAAATATACGTATACTGGTCGCCATTATTGCGAGATATTTTTTTTAGCGCTGAAATATTACCTAAACTTTCCCCGTAGTTCGCACTTTCTGCCTGAAAAACAATCGTCATTGCTAGCCCCTTACTTTTCATTATCCGTTCCCCCATCTTTATCTTTGTCATCTTGCTCCACCGCACCATTTACACCAACCATAAACGCATAGCCAACCGTTTTAAACGTCTCATCACTTGTAAAAGATTCCAAGAAAAAATCCGGAACTACTTTTCCTAAATACGAATAACTGTTTAAAATAATGTCCATAAACGCATCCCGATTATTGGTTTTTAACGCATTCAGTACTTTATAATTAAAACCGCCACGTTTATGCTCCGGATATGCTTTTTTAAACTCTAATCCACACTTGTTAATATGCCAAATTCGACCTTTAGAAATCTCCGTCATCGCCTCTATCTCCTTTAGAAAATTCGTATTTATTTCGAGCAAGCTACCAATATGCCCCATATGATAATACGTATTGCTCACATTTGTCACTTTCAAATACATCGCTTTGTGGATAAATGTAAACAAATTCTCATTATTCATCAACCGCCGAACCGTTTCCTGATAAAAATTAACGTTCAAGTTTCCTTCTTTAAAGCCATTTCTTTGAATAGCCTTCAGCGCATTTTTAGACTCGTGAAAAACGTCCAGCGCTCGTTTCGATAAAATATTAAAACGGTAAGTATCATTTTCATATCGGACAATCTGAATATCTGCTAATTCATAGTGCCGCTTGTCCTCCACTTGATTCGTGATAGCTTCAATTAAAGCGCGATAAGGGCTGATTGAATTCAAAGTGTCCCCGTGATGATGCAAAATCTCATTTCTCACTTTTTTATTAATCACGTATAGCGTATCAACATCCACCGAATCATTGATGAAAATGCCATTATTGTAAACATACGTAAACCCAGCTGGAACGCATGAATAAATTAGTTTGCAAACTGGACACACCGCAATATCATTGTTAAAATCCCATACATGTGAGGTTTTACGAGCCGTATCAAAACCCGTTTCATTCATAAAACTAAGATCAAGTTTCAAGTTTTTAATTGGCTGATTACACGTAAAACAAGTAAATTTTGCTTTTTCTAAGTCCGTTTCTAAATATTCCATCACAGGCTCAAGAAAACTATTTCGATAATCCACATACACATCTTTCTCCTTCGTCTGCGGATTAAGGAAAGAAACGCCATTCCAACCATTTTTAATCACTGTATAAATCACATTTTTAGCAGCTAAGTATTTCTTGCCCTTCTGACAAAACTCGATTATTTGGTCTAATTTCGAATAAACTTGCTTCACTTCTTGAATGATCTCCGAACGCTTCTCCTCAAACGTCTCCTTCTTCTTTAATTGCCCAACTTTTGCGAGGTCTTTTCCCCATTGAACGGGATCAACAGAAGCATCGATAATCGGATAAACGCTTATATAACTAGCACTTTTTAAATAATATTTCGCGATATTCACGATGTAATCATTTAGCTCATCCAGTGCGGCCTCATTAAAATTCGAGAAATCATCCTTGCGATGTAGCGCCATTTTTTCTTTGAACGACACAATTTTATACCATGACAGCGTTTTCTCGTATTCACCAATAAAATACTCAAAATATTTATCTTCAAATCCATCCAATAACCCCGTATCGAAAAAGACACTTTGCCCGTTGATTCTGACATTTTCTTTGCCCACAATATTGATAAATCCCACAAGTCCTGCGTTAAAAAGCCAGTCGTTCGCGCGATATTCTATTTCTTTCATTATTTCACCTCCTACGCCTGCATTACCATTCCGAACCCTGTTCCGCCTAACGAACCAATTCCATCTGATAACATATTTTCTAACAAATATTTTGGTGCCTCCACCTCAATAAGCCCAATAGAGCAAGCAATATAAATATCATAATGTAAAGCAACTGTTTTCTTCATTTTCAGTGGAGTAATTCTCATTGCCTCGATATCTTTTTCTACAAAATCACCATACTTATCCCGCATCTTAATCAATAAATTCCTTTTTAATAGTGGTACAAATTGCTCATCCTCATGACTAAAAAACCAATCTTTGAATGTTTCTCTATCATGGTCTCGGCAAACAATCGGTGAGAGTGTTTTAAACACCATACATTCTTCTACTACCGGAGGAACCTTAACGATATCCACGCGCCGAATTATTAACTCACAATTTTCTGTAATTTTTAGTGGACTATTTCTTAAACTGACAAATGCATTATAAAAAACAATGGCCAACTCAGAATTTCCCGTTGAAAAATTAATAATTAATTGTTTCCCTTTTACAACGATACCTTCTTTTCCAAATACCCCATCTTTAAAGTAGACAGAGAATGTAAAATCTTTTGGTGTATTAGTAGCATACAATTCTTCAAATACATCTGGATGTGATTGCTTCATTCCTGTTTTAATAACCATCAAAATTTTCCGTCTAAAATTTAACGGAAATCGCTCATCGCTTAGTTCACATACAACCTTCAATCTCAAATCATCACCTCATTTACTTTTTTATTATGTAGATAAAATACCTAACAAATCTATCATATAATAGATTAATATCTGCTTGCACCTAATAACAAGGGGATTTTCCCACAATTTTTCAATCTGTTCACAAAAATGACATGTATGCGCCTATTTCCCTGCCATATGTATTTGAAAACTGTACATTACAAATAAAAGGACTACTAGATCTGACCGCTAAACCTCTTTGTCAAAGTCCATTGCAATTTCACACCAAAAATGTTAACCTAAACTTTAAATAAGTTAACATCGATAATTATTATAGAAAGGAGTCAAAAACATGTACGATACAATAATAATCGGCTCTGGTGTCAGCAGTATTTTTGCCATGCTAAACCTACATACTGATCAAAAAATCCTCACTATCGATTCCGGCCCTGACATAGCTACCCGCCTTGTAAAAGCCTCCACGTCTGGTTTTGCCGGTCTAGGTTTATCAGAAGGAAAATATAACTTCTCTCCTGATTTGGGTAGCCATTTAAGTAGTAAAATTGGAGAGGCGTTAGTGCGTAAATACTTGGCAGAAGTCGAATCCATACTCAATACATTTGGCGCGAAAGCTGCACTGACATATCAATCTCACGCAACTAACCAAAGCGACTCTTCTATAAAATTCCTAGCATGTCACACAAAACATTTAGGCACAGTGCTTTCCAAAGAGGTCTACCATAATATCTTTACCTACTTATCTGATAAAGTAGATTTTCTATTCAATAATGCAGTGACTAATATAGAAAAACAAGATGGAAACTTTCGTATTACAACCTCAGAAAATCATGTTTTTCATGCAAAAAAAGTCATTGTTGCCACTGGCTCAAAAAAGAATGCTGCTCTCAATAAAAGTTTTGCCAATCTAGGGCTTGTATACCAAAATAATCGAGTTGATATTGGCTTTCGTATCGAAACTTTGAGTGAAACATTCGATTCGCTACTACAAAATGATTTAGAAGTAAAGATGAAAAAGGCCAATATGTATAGTTACTGTATGAATAAAAATGGCCGGGTGATTAAGAGAAACCTACACGGTCGAGTCACACCCGAGGGCCAAAATAGTAGAGAAGAAACACCAAGCAAAAATCTAAACTTCACACTTTTTCGCCCGTACTATTTTGACACTGAAGCACAGATGAACGCTTATCTCGACTCCCTATTTGATAAAATCAATCAAAATAGCGACCGAATCATTGGCTATCCTCTTCACTCTCTTTCCTCAGAATTTGAATCTATCAAAAAAGTTCAGAGTACATTAGCCTATGAATCGGATTTTACAGCGAACATCCTTTTAGATGATTTGTTGACAGATACAATAGATTTTCTTCACTGCTTAGAGCAGAGTATGCAGTCTAAAATAGACGGAAACACCTTATTATACTGCTATGACACGAAATATTTCGGACCGGAAATACACACCAATATTCGTTTTGAATCTGATGTTCCTGGTCTTTATTTTATCGGGGATTGCTCTGGTGTAACGTATTCCCTTTCACACGCGGCTTGCAGTGGTTTATATTTGGGTGAGGTTCTCAATTAAAAAGACACCATCCGCACCACTTATTTTTGCGCAAAAAAAGCAAGATGGCACGCTTCCCTTTTCCCGAGAGGACGTGAATCTTGCTTTTTTATGTAAAAATGAGTTTTCCTTACTTCAATATCAATTTCCCAGCCACTTGCTTCTTATCAATCAGCTGGTGCGCACCAATCACACCTCGTAAATCAAACGTCAGCACTTCCGCAGTTTTCAGTTGTAATTTATGTGCACGGTATAAATCGGCCAAATATCCTAACGCTTCTTTATCCTTCATATCTTTCGAGCGCTTCATCCGGATTGCTTTCACTTTCTTCTCATCCGCGTTCTCTGGTAAGCTGGTAAGCGATACATAACGTCCGCCTTTCTTCACGTACTGCAATCCTTCTGCCGATGCCTTTCCCCCAAAACTGGTATCTAAAACAACATTCACTTTATTATGCAATACTTGCGATAAATCATCCTTATCGTATGAGAACACGCGATCAGCACCTAGTGCACTGACGTAATCCGCATTTTTACTGCTCGCGACGCCAATCACTTTGTATCCTTGCTCTTTCGCGATTTGGACGGCAATCGAACCGACTGCTCCAGAAGCGCCTAGAATGATGATTTTTTCACCTTTTTTCAGTTTAGCAAGTTGCAGGGCATAATAAGCCGTAATTCCGACTGACGCAAGTCCTGCTGCTTCCTCCAAACTCATTTCTTTTGGTTTTTTCACAACGTTATAGCTCGGTGTCGCAACATATTCGCTGTAGCCACCAATTGCTGGATGGCCAATTACAATGTCACCAACTGCGTAATTCTTCACTTTTGAGCCGACTTCGGTTATCTCACCGACAATATCGCTCCCTGGAACAATCGGGAACTCAAGCGGGCGCATTTTTTGCATGGCACCTGATCGTAATAAGCCATCATAAGGGTTAACACCTGCCGCTAAAACCTTGATAACTAGGCCTTTTTCACTTGCTTTTGGTTTCGGTAATTCTAATTCTTCAAATACTTCTGGTTCGCCGTACTCTTTAAAACCTAATGCTTTCATCCTGTAACCTCCATGTTTGTTTAACTATTTTCCGTTTTTGTGTCTTGATTATCTATTTCGACTTTCGTAAACCACTCTAACATGGCTTCTGCTTCTTCTTCACTAACATTATGCACCACATCAAAAGTTTGGAATGTCACATCATTACTCAAGCTTTCAAAATATTTTGCTGCTCGCTCGCCTTCTGTAATCGGAAAAACCGGATCTTTTGTGCCATGACCTATAAAAACACGTTTGGACTTCAATAATAAGTTTTTTGGTCCATTTTCTAAAAAAGTAGGTAACTTCGCGCTTAGAAAAACGCCGCCACAATACATCCCACCATTTTTCAAAAACTCAGTCATAGCAACAATTCCACCTTGGTCAAATCCAAATAGATATAATTTTTCCCGGTCAATTGATTGGTATTGCTTCAAAATCATTTCAATAAAGTCGTGAACGTTGCTTGCTGCATATGAAACCGTTTTTTCACTCGGTTCACCGTCTAATACCGGTTTATAATAGGAATAACCTGGCCCTTGCTGTACGTTACCGCGGATGCTAACAATTACAAAGCGATCCATGAGTGATTCCAGCGTGCCTGGCATATCTAATTCATCTGCTCCAATACCGTGAAGTGCAAAAATAGTCGGAAATGTATCTTCTACTTTCCGATTAATTGGCTCATAAATATCATATGCAAACATAAACAATTCCCCCGTTACTTCGCTAATTCAGCAATTTTTTTAAACTCTTCCTCCGTGAGTGTCAAACCTTTGCCCATTTTTTCATTGCCCGGTGACCAGTCACGAATATCGTATTTTGGCGCACGCCCGTTCCAACTGATGAGATTAACCTCTTTGCGCCAACCCTTTGCATTCTCCGACAAAACACCAATATGTTCTACAATTTCATATTCAATATTGCTCATCTGCCAAAACTCCTTTTTTAAGTAATGTTCCACATAGTTCATACTAACAGATATTTACCCTCAAATCGCCTCGCAGAATCGTATTTCAAAAAAATCTTTTTATTTTGACTAGAAAAATCGCTGTGGTTGCGTTAGGATGGGATTAGAGACTAGATGGAACGGAGGCCGTAATAGTGGAAGAGACTCCTCAAGATTTTTTATTAGATACGTGTTTATTAGCAGGAAAAATTATGATGGAAAGCGGTGCAGAGATGTACCGTGTGGAAGATACAATGAGTCGGATTGCAGAGGCAGCCTCTGAGAGGAAGGGTATTAGCTTCGTGACACCGACCGGGATTTTTATGGCTTTGCATGGTGGTTCAACCGTGAAAATGGAGCAGATTCCGGCGCGAACGATTAACTTGGAAAAGGTTTCTTTGGTTAATGATTTATCGCGTGAGTTTACCATGAAGCAAATTACATTGGGGCAACTTTATACGAGATTGCGGGCGCTTGATAAGGAAGTGAAATTTTTCCCCGTCTGGTTGCAGATTGTCGCGGCGGCGGTCGTGAGTGGGACACTGATGATGATTTTTGGTGGGGTTTGGAAAGACTTATTGACGACTTGTATTATCGGTGCGATTGGATTTGTGATTTTTTATTACGGGACGGAATTCTTTAAAGTGAAATTTTTAGCGGAGTTTTTAGCGGCTTTTTCGGTTGGTTTGCTGGCCGTTTTGGCGATTTCTATCGACTGGGGAGTGAGTCTGGATAAGATGATTATTGGAGGCGTGATGCCACTCGTTCCTGGCGTGCCGATCACGAATGCGGTGCGCGATTTGCTGGCTGGACACTTGTTATCTGGAATGGCACGCGGTACAGAGGCATTGATTACGGCTGGGACGATTGGAATTGGAATTGCTGTGGTTTTTCGGTTTTTTGGCTAATGAAGTGCTAAAATGGCTCGTTCAGCTCCGACAGAAATTGTTAGGGGGCGCAGAAAAACTCCTCTTTTGACTTTTTTGGAGGCCACGAAATTTCCGAGGAGCTAGCCATTGAAGCCTAATCTGAAAAGAACCAAGCAATGATTCCAATCGCAACACACACATGTAAGGAGGTAATAACATGTTTTGGACTATTCTCATGCAACTCGCTTTTAGTTTTTTAGCCACGCTCGCATTTGCAATTATCACCAATGTTCCTCGTCGCTCGCTTATTGAGTGTGGTCTGACAGGAACATTTGGCTGGATGACTTATTGGGTTTTAATGCAATTTGACGCTGGGACAACGATAAGTACGCTTGCTGGTGCTTTTATTGTCGCTATCGCCAGTTTCTTTTTTGCAAAATCAAAAAGGTTGCCAGTCACGATTTTCAATGTTCCTGGCATTGTTCCGCTTGTACCTGGCGGACTCGCATACCAAGCCGTTCGGAATTTTGTGCTCGGCGATTATCTTGAAGCTATTTCGTTTTCTGTACGTGTCGCCTTAGTTGCTGGTGCGATTGCTGCTGGCCTCGTTCTTTCGGAGATTTTAAACCATAGTATCCGTCGTTTTCGAGAACATAAGGAGAATATTTGAGTCTCTTTCTTTATAGATAGGAAATACGCCTCTTGAATCGATACGTATATACATGTATACTATTATAGAAAAGGTGATTACAATGATGTATGCATTGAAAAGATCCACTAGAAAATCTGGTCATAGTGTTATTACAACATTGCCGCCGGATATCATGTCTAAACTAGAGCTCGTTTCTGGCGATAATGTGGAATTTGTAATTAAGGATAATGTCGTAGAACTAAGAAAAGCCGCTGAGAAAAAAGAAGCTGTCTCCCAAGATTTTCTGAAAATGGCCGAAGAAGTGCTAGATGAATACGATCAAGCCTTCCGCGGTTTAGTCGATCGATGACGCTTCGTTATCTCACGGAACCCGAGGTCATTATGCTAAACGGTTTGTTGATTAAGAAATTTAGTCCGATGGAACCCATTGGTATTATCGAGCCTGGTGCGCTGAATATGTTCATAGAACAGCCGAAACAAATCGTTTTCGAGCGTGAACTTTATCCAACATTACATGATAAAGCTGGGATTCTTTACAAAAATTTAGTCATCAAACATTGTTTCGCAAATGCAAATAAGCGGACAGCTCTTGCTTCTCTAGCTTTATTTTTAAAATATAATGGTTCGCAATTAATGGCCTCCAATCAAGATGCAGAAGATTTTACAGTTAGTATTGCATTAAATAGTACTATGCAACTCGAAGCCATTTCTACTTGGATTCAAAAAAATTCGGTGATGCCTCGCTAACAGGCATCGCCGAATTTTTTATATGAAAGAACTCACTCGATTATTTTTTGTAAATTTATAGCTCGCAATGCAGAAGAATAGTAAGGCATATCCTAGTATAATCGCGATATTCAAGCTAATTGATGCCAAATTGCCATTGTCTTGTAAAGTCGTTATCGCGTTCATTACCCAATATTGTGGCAGGAATTCCGCAATTTTTTGCATGAATGCTGGCATGATTTGAACTGGAATAAGCGCGCCTGATAGCAAGCTTGTAAGTGTAAATAAAATCATTTGTAATCCGCTGACGCTCTTTCTACTTGTCGCCGTGAATCCGAGTGCTAATGACAGCAAGACTGCCATAATTGCAAAGACAAATAACACGCCAAATAGTGCGAAATAGGATACGCCTGGGTCAATTTTGAATGCAAATCGCATCGCCGTTAGACAAATCGTAATCTCCGTCACAACGACCGCTAGCGCAAATAGAGCATTTCCAAATAAATAGGCTTTACTGCTAAGCGGTGTTGACATCAAACGGTAAAATGTGCCATCTTCTTTTTCTTGCAAAATCAGCTCGCCCAGATTACCAGCCGCATAAAGCAGCATCATACATAGAAAACCAAGAATTTGCGTCGACATCATTAATACGATATCTTGCTGATTACTCGTTGTTTTTTGTATCACATTTACTTTAGATTGATCAAACGTCGTTGCATATTTTGAAAAGTCTTGTCCGCCTTTTTCACTCGCCTGAATCATCGTCATAATATTGCTAAGCGAGGCATCCACTGTTCTTTTCACTGTGTTATTAACCGCATCACCTTGCATCGATTTTACTTTAATATGTTGTGGATTAAGCGCCGCAATACTATCCTCCGAGCCTTTTTCAAAAATAATGAGCGCATCTAATTGTCCACCAGTTAATTTCTTATCTCCAGAAGCCTTCGAAACAGACTGAATACTATCGTTATCTTGCTTCATCCAAGTCACCATTTGTGTCGTATAAACACCTGGATCCTCATTCACCAAACCAACTTTCAATGCAGTCGTCTCAGATTGAGCCCCATATGAAAGAAAGTAGATTAAAATACTTAAAATCGGCAAACCTATAATCACGAGCAGCTTTGCCTTATTTTGTGTGAGGCTTTTCAAATTATGCCTGAAAATCCAACCAATTTGTTGCATTTTAATACACTTCCTTTCGTCTAATCCACAAGCTCATCCCAACGACAAGAACTCCGGTTATCAATAAGTTTGTCAGAATTGGAAACGTTGCTGCAGCTAAATCATGATTATACAATACATCCTTGACACCGACACGAACCCAACCAATTGGCGATAATTTTGACATTAGCCCGTCACCAGTTGGGAAATACGCGCCTCCCAGAAAAGCAAATACTTGTATCATAATTGACGCAGCTCCATTCGCCGCGGGATTACCATTGCTGAACACATCGACCGCCATTCCAAGTGCCACCGATAAGAATAATAAACTAAAATAAATGACAAAAATAACAAGGCTATACTCGCCCCAATTAACGCCGAAAAACAAATCGGAAATGACCATCAGCAAAATGAGTGAGACCGTCTGCATAAAAATCGCACCGAGAAAATTTCCAATAATCGCAGTCGACTTCTTGATCGGTGCAATGAATAAGCGTACATCGGTATGTCGCACTTTTTCCTCACGAAATACGTTGATGCCGCTATTAATCCCAAACATCATGACCATAGCAATCATCGCAATCGCATAATATTCGAAAGCACTAATATCATTGCCTGATGCTAATTCTTCCACTTGAATCGCAGTATCAGATGCTTTCGGAGGACTTTGCAAAACAGTAGCCTGTGTTGGATCCACTTTTATAATCGTGCTCGCCAACCGATATTGCGATGTAAAGCCATTCAAATAGCCATCGAGCACACTTTTCTCAATCTGACTTGGTGAATTCGTTGTCACCGTCAAATCATCTTTCACGTCCACGTAGCCCACAGCGTCACCGTTATCAACCGCTTCTTTGCCAGACTTCGCACTATCCGCCTTTTTAAACGTCACCTGCTTTCCACTAGCCTTCATTGCAAACGAACCAAACGCCTTACCTAGCGGATTATCCTTTTGTACCGTGTATTCCACCGTCATTTTATCCAGCTCTACATCACTACTAAAAGCATTTTGCAACACACTTCCCAGCACCAAAATCAACGCTAATGGGAAAATCATCATATAGAGGAAAAAGCCCTTGTCACGTAGCGTTAGCTTGATTGCCTTCAACATAATATGAAAAATCATCATCACAAGCTCAACTCCCTCTCTAATCTCGTAATTTCCGGCCCGTTAAATTCAAAAAGACCGTTTCCAAATTCAGCGTTTGCTGGTTCATCTCAATCACTTCAACTGACTGGCTAATTAGCGCACCTAATACTGTATTCAAATTATTTACTTCACTGCTGGATGTAATCTTAAGCGTATTGCCTTCTATTACTTCCACCGCTTGAATACCTGAAATCGCCCGCAATACATCTAAATTTATTTTTGCCACATCGTCCACAACTAAACGCATTTCTTTGATGTCCGAAACAAGGCTCACCAATTGCTCCTTCGTGCCCTCTGCAATCACTTTTCCGTGGTCAATAATTGAAATATAGTCACACAATTCCTCCACTTCTTCCATATAATGACTCGTGTAAATAATCGTGCATCCCGATTCATTCAACTTCTTAATCGACTTCAAAATATAATTCCTAGACTGCGGATCAATCCCAACCGTCGGCTCATCCATAATAATCAGCTCCGGTTTATGCGCAATCGCACACGCAATATTCAACCGCCGCTTCATCCCACCTGAAAAAGTCCCCGGCTTATCCTTTGCCTTATCTGCCAAACCAACAAACTCCAAAGCCGTTACCGCTGCTGCATCCAATTCCTTTCCACGCAACCCGTAAAGTCCCGCAAAAAAACGCACATTCTCAAAAGCCGACAAATCCGTATACAGCGCAATTTCCTGTGGCACTAAACCAATTCGTTGCTTAATCTGTAAACTATGCTGTTCCTGCTCCTCTCCAAATAAGCGAATCTGTCCGCTATTCTTCTTCAAAAGCCCGCATAAAACACTAATCGTCGTACTTTTCCCTGCACCGTTAGGACCAAGCAAACCAAAAATCTGCCCCTCCTCGATCGTCAAATCCAAATTATCCACGGCAATATTTTTTTCAAACTTCTTCGTCAACTGCTCAATTTCAACGATTTTCATAACTTCTCCTCACTTCCATTATCATCTTACTTACTAGTATAGAAAAAAAAGGAGCATCACAATAGTGCAATTACTCATTTTCTTCCCGTGAGAATCCCACGAATTTATTCAGCTGGAATTGGCAATAACGTCACAATCACAAAACCATTCGCCGCATCAATAATTAACTTACCTCCCAGTTTCGCCGTTCGCTCCTCCATTCCCGTCAAACCTAAACTTTTGTTTAATGAAGTAGCACCAATCCCATTATCACGAAACTCTAAACGCACGAATCTATTCAAAACAGCTAGCGATACCTCGACCTTTGTTGCTTGGCTATATTTCAACACATTCGTAAGCCCTTCCGTCATATTTTGAATCAACACATACCACATTCCTTGCGATATTTTTCCAACAACACCTTGCATCTGAAAAATTGTTCGAATCCCATACTGCATCTCAAAAGCCTCCAGCTGCGCCTTCAATCTATTAACACCCAAACTTTCCTGCGCCGGCTTTGTCATTTTCAACGTTTTTCGAATTTCTTCAATACCCGATTGATTAATCGCAATCGCATTATTCAGCAATTCTGTAGCCTTTTCAAGGTCAATTGGAAGTAGCGCTTTAGCAGCCTCTAACTGCATCAAACCACCCGTCAACGAATGTCCCAATTGATCGTGAATTTCATGTGATAACGTATTCCGCTCCTCTAATTTTGCCAAATATGCCTGCCTAAGCCCATTCGTTTCTGCAGCCTCAAGCCTTGCAACAAAGCCATCCAACTTCACTCGCATATCTTCATTTTCAAGTGTTAATTCTTCTAATAAATAAGCCATCCGGTTCAAATGCCAATAAAACACCCCTACAAACACACTAATTCCTACATACATCAATGGTAATCCGCTGAAAAAAAACATAATGCAGGTCAAAAGCAAAGGCCCCCAGATCCAGCCTATATTTATTTTTCGCCCCTGTAACCAAAGCGCAAACGTACAAAATGGTAATAACAATATCAGTAACGGCAAATACCACAACCCTGAAATGCCTACAAGAACAATTAATAAAATACGAATTTCTACTCTATAACGCACTAAAATAAAAGATAACAATGTCACTGACAAATACAATAAAAAATGCAGTAAATAAAGTGCTATAAGAGCTCCTTTCGCATTCACCTCAAACAAATAGGCAATCAGCAACACGCAGACAGCCACATCGAGCATTACCTTCCACTTCGTCATGCCTCGCCGCCTCCAACACGCCCCGTCAAATAAAGAATCGCCAGTTGCGTCCGGTGATCCAATCCTAATTTACCGAGCAAAGCCGAAATATTATTGGCGACAGTACCTTCCGAAATAAATAAATTTTTAGCAATTTCCTTGTTTGACAGCCCACTCGCAATAGCCTTCATCACGTCCAGTTCACGCGCCGTCAAATGTAAGTTACTCAAATCCGGTTTTGCCTCACTAACGAGTGATGATTTCACTTTATCCCAAATTTCGTCCTGTAAAATACTCTGATTTTGCATCACGCTCGTAATCGCATGACGAATCATCTGCGGATCATTGTTTTTAAGTAAGTAACCCTTCGCCCCGTTTTCAATAGCTTTCAAAATAAAAGCATCATCATCAAATGTCGTCAAAATAATTACTTTCGTCTGCGTCGTTTCCGTAATCTGCTTCGTTGCCTCAACCCCGTCCATTACCGGCATCCGCACATCCATCAGTACCACATCCACCTCATGCATCTGACAAAAAGCCACTGCCTCCGCACCATTTTCCGCAGCACCTAAAACCTCAATCCCGTCCATTGTCCCCAAAATAATTTCTAACCCACCGGTAATAAAAGAATTATCATCTACTACTAAAATTTTAATCATATTCGCCGCCACCATCCATTTCATAAATCCAACATAGCATATTTCTAACTATTTCTCCATTCATCAAAAAAATCGCCCCACCTATTTCATTAGGCAGAACGATTTTTTGGAGCTTTTAGTTAGAAACCGGCACGACTGCACCTTTCCACTCTTTTGTAATGAAATCTTGAATTTCTTTTGATTGTAATACTTTCACTAATTCTTTAATATCTTTGTTGTCCTTATTCTTCTCTTTTGCTGCAACGATATTCACGTAAGGAGAATCTGTTTTCTCAATCGCAATTGCGTCTTCTTTCGGATTCATACCTTGATCTACAACAAAATTCGAGTTAATCGCAACAATATCGCCTTCTTCGTTGTTATATGCTGTCATCAAGTAGCCAGCATCCACATCATACTTGAACTTAATGTTTTTCGGATTTTCTACGATATCATCAAACGTCACGTCTTGGCGCTTCACACCATCTTTCAATTTAATCACGCCATTATCAGCCAAAATTCCTAGCACACGTGGCCAATCCGATTTACTGTTAGACATAATCACTTGGGCATTTTTCGGCAAATCTTCTAGTGAATCAATTTTCTTAGAATAAAGGCCCATTGGCTCAATATGAATGCCACCCATGTTTACGAATTTATAACCTTTTTCCTTCATTTCAAGCTCCATGTAAGGAATCGTTTGGAAATAGTTCGCATCCAAGTCGCCTTCATCTAATGCCACATTAGGCATAACGTAATCCGTGTATTTTTTAATATCTAGATTAATACCTTTTTTTGCTAAGATAGGTTTCGCTTTTTCTAAAATAACAGCATGTGGTGAGTTAGAAGCACCGATAACGAGTGTTGTTCCTTTATCGCTACTCGCGTCATCTTTCGAACCTCCGCCACAAGCCGCTAAAACTAATACCAATGTCAGTGTAAATAATCCTAATAAAACTTTTTTCATCTATTAACTCCCCTTTTCTATCGTTTATCGACCCATTTGGTCAAGATGTCCCCAATGAATTGGAAAACAAATACTATAATTAAAATAATAATAGTCGCAACTAATGTGACTGCCGGCTGCGCTCGTTGGAAGCCTTCTAAATAAGCCGCATTCCCAAGCCCTCCTGCACCGATAACACCTGCCATAGCCGTGAAACCAACCAGTGAAATCGCCGTCACCGTAATACCTGAAATAATCGCCGGCAAAGCTTCAGGAATCAAAACCTTACCAATGATTGTGAATAAATTGGCACCCATTGCTTTTGCTGCCTCGATAACGCCCTTATCCACCTCGCGAAACGCAATTTCAACCATGCGCGCATAAAATGGAGCCGCCGAAATAATCAAGGCTGGTAGTGCCGCCTTTGGTCCAATAATCGTACCGACAAGCGTTTTTGTCATCGGAAGTAATAACACAATTAAAATAATAAATGGAATCGAGCGGAACACGTTGACCAAAATGGCTGTTATCCAATACGCCGTCCTTGATCCCGCATCCTTTTTTCGGTTCGTCAAGAATAAAACAAGCCCCAAAGCCAATCCTAAAATAAAGACCGCTACCAGAGAAACTAGCGTCATATAAAGCGTCTCTTCTGTGGCCGTTTTCATCATGTCCCAATCGACATTTGCGAAATATCCTGTAGAATCGTTCATCCTTCAATCACTTCCGTTTCTATCTCAAGCTCGCGTAACCGAGTGATTGTGGCATCTACTTGCGACGCTTCACCTTGAATTTGAATATATAAAGTCCCATACGCACCATTTTGTGTTTGCGTCAAGTTCCCATGTAAAATATTGAGTAACACTTTATTATCTTGCGCCACTTGCGAAATAATTGGTTGTGTCGCTGTCCCGCCAACAAAAAGCAACTTCACAAGCTTACCTTCTGAATAGTTTTCCAGCAACAGATGAATCAATTCTTCCGTTTCATCTGACTCCGTTACTTGACGTACAAAACGCTTCGTCACAGACTCTTTCGGATGTTGGAAAACTTCAATCACATCGCCAAGCTCAACCACGCGCCCAGCTTCCATGACCGCTACACGATTGCAAATTTTGCGGATGACGTGCATTTCATGTGTAATCACGATAATCGTTAAATTCAGACGACGATTAATATCTAGCAATAGTTCCAGTACTTCGTCAGTTGTTTGAGGGTCAAGTGCTGATGTTGCCTCGTCACAAAGCAAGACTTTCGGGTTATTTGCAAGCGCGCGTGCAATCCCAACACGCTGCTTCTGTCCACCACTTAATTCTGACGGATACGCATTTTCTTTTCCTTCCAAGCCGACAAGCCGAATCAACTCATTCACTCGAAAACGTCTTTGCTCACCACGCACTCCTGCAATCTCCAAAGGAAAAGCGATATTATCGTATACCGTGCGTGACCAGAGTAAATTAAAATGTTGAAAAATCATTCCAATTTGCTGACGTGCCCTGCGCAGTTTACTCCCTCTAATTTTGGAAATAAATAAATCGTCCACTTCCACTGTGCCTTCTGTTGGCAACTCTAAACCATTAAACATTCGAATCAGTGTACTTTTACCAGCGCCCGAATATCCGACAACTCCGAAAATTTCACCCTTCTCGATATCTAGACTTACATCGTTTACAGCTCTGACATTATTTTTCCGAACCTTGTAATCCTTTGCAACATTTTTAAGCCTTATCAAAGTAAACTCCACCCTCAATCTTTTTCTAAAAACAAAAAACCTCTCTTGCTACTTGGAGCGAAGAAAGGTGTAATTACATACATAATTTACGCTTTTCTCTCATCTCTCAGAACATAACGCTCTGTATGAATTAGCACCTTGCAATGAATGCATCGAACATCCACTTAGGTTGCTGGGTTTCTTCGGGCATGTCCCTCCACCACTCTTGATAAGATTATTTTTCAGGCGTCCATATTTCGCGCGCCTTGTGTTTATTAATATTACATGTTTTTAGTCGGATTTGTCAAGATTCAATTGCGAATTTATTTTGAAAAACCAAAATCGATCAATGTTTGGGCATCGCTCATTCGTTCTTTTTCATTTTTACTACCCAATGAAATCGAAATAATTCGTTTACCATTCTGAACTGCCGTTGCAATAAGGCAATAGCCGGCTTGATCTGTATATCCTGTCTTTAAGCCGTCCATACCTTGCACAAGGCCATCTGCCAGCACTTTATTTGTCGTCTGGATAGAATCCCCTTTTTGCATCACATATTCCGAGCGCGATGTCGTTTCCAGCACCTCTGGGTAATCTTTTAGTAATCGCTTCGTCAAAATCATTAAATCAGCCGCCGTTGATACGGATATATCTCCAGCCTCATTTAGCCCACTTGCACTACTAAAATGCGTCTTATCTGACATTCCGAACTCGTGCGCTTTTGCATTCATTTTGTCTACAAAGTTCTTCTCATCAACCTGACTTGCGAGCGCTTCTGCAGCATCATTTGCCGACATAATTAACATCGCTGCAAATAAATCCTGTGCCGTGTAGTATTTTACTCCCGTTTTAGCGTAAAGACTCACCGCCTGGGGATCATCCAAATAACGTAAGGATAGCATCTCATCCCAAGCGAGTTTTTTTGTATGTACCGCCTCTAAAATCAAATAAGTCGTCATTAATTTGGTCAAACTAGCAATTGGGACAGCTTTATTCTCGTTTTGTGACAAAAGCGTTTTATCCTCTTTCGCATCAACAACAAGCGCACTCGTTGCCTCAAATAATGGCTTAGCACGTGTATCCTTCATAAAAAATATAAAAACTAAAATAGCAACTATCGTCAAGCAAGCTAACACTAGAACAAGCGTCTGTTTTTTCATCTTTTCCCCTCCTCCTAATACATCTTACCTGAAAATAATAAAATGGAAGGTAAGAAATTAGAAAGAAAAAGTAAAGATTCAGCGCCTAAAATAACAGTTTTGTAAGAAAACAAATTATTTTATATGCTGAATCTCAAAACTAACGCTCACTAATCGGCAATTTCACCGTAAAAGTTGTTTTTCCTTTTCTACTCGTTGCAAAAACATATCCACCATGGCGCTCAACAATCGACTTCGCAATCGCTAGACCAAGTCCAGTTCCTACCGTTGTCCGATTCTTGTCTACTTTATAAAAACGCTCGAACAATTGTGGCAAGTCACTGGCCGGTATCTCTGTCCCATAATTCGAAACCTCGATAATTGCCATTCCAGCTTCTTTTTTCGCACTAATATCGATTTTCTTCCCAGAAGCACCATATCGAAGCGCATTGGAAAACAAATTCTCGAACAAGCGCATAATCTGCATCCCATCACCCTTGACTTTCAGATTATCCACAGCATACATCTCAACGATGCGCACTTCTTTCTCCGCAGCAGAGCGTTCATACTCAGAAACCAATTGGCGCAGTAGTTCCACCATATCCAACATGTCTTCCTTAATATGAAATTCTGTGCTTTCAAGTCGTGTATAATCAAACAAGTCATCAATCAATTTATGCAACCTTTGCGCCTTGCCGTATACAAGTTCCGTATAATGACGTAACTCCACCTCATCCCGGTATCTATCCTCGTGAATGTAACTTAAATAACCCAAGATCGATGTTAACGGCGTACGTAAATCATGCGACACATTTGTGATTAAGTCATTTTTAGCTTGTTGCGCCTCTTGCTCTTGCTCAATCAGTTTTGCCTGATGTTCTCTCATTTTCTCGATGCTTTCCTCCAACTGTATAATCTCTGGAATCAAACTATCCTGCTCCATAGGCTGATCTTGAAGAATGGCTATATTAATTTGTCGCAACTGTTTTCTGAGTAAATTCTGCTTAAAAAGCCAATAGAAAAAATTGAAAAAGATGAACGCAACAGCTAAAATACCAAGATATTTAACCGTGATGAGCCATGGTGAATTAAGCAATCTATCATAACGACCATAGCCAAATAAATCAATAAACCGCGTTGTAGTTCCAGTCAACACTATCGAATCACTCGTCACAGAAACCAGCCATAAGCCAATCGTCCGCAATGTAATAACACTCGCCCACCAAGACAAAAATGCTAAAACAATAATTTGCAGTAAGGACATTTGCTGCCAGATACGCCAAATGAACTGCTTAAACTTCAATTTTATAACCTACTCCCCAGATAGTTTTAATCACATTCTCTCCATCCATCGCGTCTCTCAATTTATCGCGTAGATTACTGATATGCACCATAACCGTCTTGCTCGCACCAAGCGCCTTCTCTTGCCAAATTCGCTCAAAAATCAACTCTGAACTAAAAACACGACCAGGCTCATTCGCAAGCAAAAATAAAATATCAAATTCCGAGGTCGTCAAATGTAAGTCCTTCTCATGTACCATCACCGTGTGCAATTCCCGATCAATCACAATTGGCCCTAAAATCAGCTGATTAAGCGGTGTACTTCCCAAATGTCCTTGCCTCATCAACTGCACCCGTCGCAAAATGGCCTTCACGCGAACCGACAGCTCTAACGGATTAAACGGTTTTACCATATAATCATCCGCCCCAGTCAAGAGACCCATAATTTTATCGTTATCCTCCGCCTTCGCACTCAACATCAAAATTGGTGTCGTAATCCCCTCTTGACGCATCAAACGGCAAACTTCTAGGCCATCCATTTTCGGCATCATAATATCTAAAACAACCAAATCCAGCTGCTCTTTTTGTACTACATCCCATACTTGGGCGCCGTCATACGCATCAAAAATCGTATAACCCTCATTTTGAAGATATAATTTCACTAAATCCACAATTTCTTTATCATCATCCGCAATTAAAATTGATGTCATTCTATCGCCACCTCACTTTTTATCTCGCTTACAAGTATTGTAACATAAGGCGCCTATCATTTCGTCAAAACTTTTTCCTCTTCCGGCTCCAAATGAATCAACACTTGCGCCTTCGCATAAAAATCGTAAATTTCCTTTTCAATCACATCACACAACGAATGCGCCTGCTCAATCGTTTGGTTATTCGCGACTACTAAATGAAAATCAATATATTCCTGCGCACCAGCACGGCGCGAGCGGAAATCATGAAACTCAATAAAATCGGCCTGATGCGTCATAATAATCCGCTTAATCTCTGCTTCCTCGCTCGGTGACAAACGCTTATCCATCAACGGCGGGAACGACTCCTTCAACAATTTCCAAGCCTCATACATGATATAAAACGCCGTCAAAATCGCAATCAATGGATCAAGCCATAGCCATCCCGTCAAATGAACGAGCAACAAACTAAATGCAATCCCAAGCGATGTGAACACATCCGTATACAAATGTAACGCATTCGACTTCATCGCTACCGAATTCTCTCTATCCGCTGCCCTTTTAATAATCCGCGAAACAACAATATTCACAGCAGCTCCAAACAACATCACCGCAATACCGAGCGCTGGAAACCGAATCTCATGCGGATTGAAAAACTTATTCATCGACTCATAAATAATCCAAATCCCAGCCACAAAAATAAGGAATGTCTCAATCGTCCCCGCAATATTCTCCGCCTTGCCATGCCCATAAGGATGGTCATCATCCGCCGGCCTGCTAGAAATCCGAATCGAGAAGAACGTAATCACCGACGCAAACAAATCCATTGATGAGTGCACAGCCTCCGAAATAACTGCCACTGACCCCGTCAAAAACCCCACAATAAATTTCAAAACAACGATAACAAAATTACTTATTACCGATAGAATAGTCAAATTAGAATTGCTCATTTCTTACCCCCGTCAACATAAATAACTACCTAAAACATAGTACCATAACCCTTTCATGTGGGTCTATAGCAATCTTGTTTAGGTAGCGCATTTCTATATCGGATACGAAATTTTGTTGGTCTAACTAAAAATATAACCCTTTTATATCCAATCCGATCCGAAAATCAAAATAAAAACAGAGAGTTATCTCATCTTTTCAAAAAATCATAAACCTCCATCATATTCCCAGTCCGATAGCTCGTTGCGGCCAACTCTCCTTGCTTAAAAATAAGGAAAACAGGCACATTCGTGATTGCCCAACGCTCGGCCAATTCCGGAACATAATTCAAATCCATTTTCCCGATTGTAAGTTCAGGCATAGCATCATCCGCCATATCCACCAACTTCATCGCCTGCTGACAGCCAAGACACATTGGCGTATAAAAATAAACTGCAAAATCCTCATTATCGTCAATCCGTGCCATCAACTGTTGCTTATTCCACAAATCTGCCAATTCAAGCCCCTCCAAATGAAGAAAACCCCGTCGCATCCATGCAAGCAGGGTCTTCTATGTATCCTTATTAATCTAACGTTTTTTCGTAATCTTCCGCTGAAAGCAATGCTGCAACTTGAGCCTCGTCCGCATCTTCCACTTTCAATAACCAACCCGCATCATATGGTGCCGAGTTAAGTAATTCTGGAGCATCTTCCAATTCCTCGTTCACAGCAACTACTTTACCAGTAATTGGAGCATAAAAATCGGATACCGTCTTAACAGATTCAATACTTCCAATAGAATCACCTTGTGTAATCGTATCACCAACTTCTGGCAACTCCACGAAAACAATATCACCCAATTGATCTTGCGCAAAATCTGTAATTCCGATAACAAAATTTCCCGAGTCATCTTTCACCCATTCGTGTTCTTCTGAATAACGTAAATCCTTTGGTAAACTCATCTTAATAAATCCCCCTTCAAGTCAGTATTTACTTCCAGTTTTCTACAAATTCGCTTTCCTTGAAACCAAGAGTCACTTTTTTGCCATCTGTAACGATTGGCCTCTTAATTAGTTTACCATCTGTAGCGAGTAATGTAAACGCTTCATCCTCTGTCATTTGGTCTACTTTATCTTTTAAGCCCATTTCGCGATACAAAATGCCACTTGTATTGAAGAAACGGCGAATTCCTAAATCACTAGCTGCAAACCATTTTTGCAATTCCTCTTTTTTCGGCGGTGTTTCAATCATGTCTATTTGATTATAAGCCACTTTGTTCTCATCTAGCCACTGTTTTGCTTTCTTACACGTCGAACATTTCGGATACCAGTAAAAAGTTATCATATTAGTTATTTCCCTCCCAAAATTATAATGCTAACTCTATCATAATGGATTTTGGTGACAATAACAAATAGTTCCCTGAAAAATGCATAAAAAATGACCTTATCCATCATTTTAGATAAGGTCATTGTGCCGACAAATGCTCCATGTCGTCGTTTATCTGAGTAAGATAACTTCTACTTATTCAGCGAGCTTCTCTTCCTTAACCGTAAACATCGATTTCTGGTAGTTGTACCTGATTCCAAGCACAAGTCCTATCGCCATCATATTTCCGAGGAGTGCACTACCTCCGTAACTGATAAATGGCAATGGAATACCCGTAATTGGTAGTAAGCCAATATTCATGCCAACATTCTCAAAAACGTGGAACATAATCATCATGACAACACCAGTGCAAATATACGAATAAAACGGAATCCCGATATCAAGTGCCACACGAATAATTTGGTAAATCAACAAGAAATAAATCGCCAGCAAAATACTCGCACCGACAAATCCAAAATCGCCACCAATAACTGTGAAGATAAAGTCATTGTGATTTTCGGGGATTGCGATGGCATTGTAACCAGCACCATTTCCGCCAATTTGACCCGAACCGATTGCTGTCATGGCACGCAACACTTGATAACCACCACCTTGAGGATCTGATTCAGGATTGATCCACGTATGAATACGCTCAAATTGGTACGATTTAAAACCTAATTTTACAAGCCAGCTTTCATGATAGAGTACTAAGTATAGTAACGTTCCCCCAATAGCAACAATCGAGCCATAAATAGGTACAATAAGTTTCCAAGTAATTCCTGATACTAAAATCATACCAGACATAATCGCGATGAAAACAAGGCCAGTCCCTAAATCGGGCTGTAACATGATTAAACCAATCGGAATAATTGTAATGATTCCCATTTTAACTAGTAGCAGAAAATCCAATTTAACAGTATGCATTTTGTACTTCCGATTGTGGTCCCAAATCACTTTTGCAAGAACAATGATAAGGATAACTTTCACAACCTCAGATGGTTGGAGGCTTCCTAGAAACGGAATAATAATCCAGCTTTTCGCACCGTTTACTTCTTTTCCGAAAAATAATACGAAAACCAACATTAATAAACCTAAGCCGTAAAAATAGTAAGCCCATTTGGTCAATCGTTCATAATCTAATTGCATAATAACGAAAATTGCAAAGCCACTGACAACAAACCAAACAGCTTGCTTCATGACAAAATTGGCATTGTATTGCTCATTTGTTAACTGTGCACTGTAAATCGAAACCATACTAATCACACATAATAACATCAGGGACAACACGAGACCGTAATCAATTCTCGCAGACATTTTGTTTTGCGAATTCATTCTTAGCGCTCCTTACTGGATGGAATAAGTTATTTTTCCAAACCTCTGTTACTCTTTTCCATACAGTTTAAAAAAATTTATAGATCCATTGCTTTTGGGGCATTGTAGCGTGCAGATAACACAAGGCCTATCGCCATTAAGCTACCGAGCATCGCGCTGCCACCGTAGCTAATAAATAACAGTGGAATACCCGTAATCGGCAACATACCGATCGTCATACCAACATTTTGTAATACATGGAAGAAAATCATCGCCACCACGCCTGTACAAATATAGGAATAAAAAGGAATTCCAATATCCAAGGCGACACGAATAATTTGGTAAACTAATAAGAAGTATAACACAATTAGGACACATGCACCAACAAAGCCGAAGTCCCCACCAATAATTGTGAAGATAAAATCGTTATGATTCTCTGGAATTTCGATAGCCTCATATCCGATGCCACTTCCATGTATTTCTCCAGAACCAATCGCACGAATCGACTTCAAAAGTTGCATTCCTGTTCCTAATGGATCTTGTTCTGGTTTTAGCCAAGAGGTGATACGGTTGAATTGATATTTTTCAAATCCAAGCGCTGTCAGTGTGGCCGGACTTTTTATCACGAGTATGATTAGCGTTGTGCCAATTGCCACGATACCGCCAAAGATTGGTAGCAGTAAGCGCCACGTAATTCCGGATAGGAACATCATTCCTACCATGATAGAAATGAGGACAAGCGAAGTGCCCAAATCCGATTGTAGCATAATGAGTGCAATCGGAGCCAAGGTCATGAGACTGATTTTTATGAAAAGATGGAAGTCGGTTTTGATTGTTCGCGTTTGTGTCTTTTTCGTGTGGTCCCAGATGAGTTTGGCAAGTGCGACAATGAGGAAGCTTTTCATTAACTCAGAGGGCTGGATGTTGATTGCTTCTGTCCCAACCCAACTTTGTGCGCCTTTTCGTTCAATGCCGATAACTGGTGCGAAAACGAGTAGCAATAAAAAAAGACCGAAACCGTATAAGTAGTACGCGGTTTGTTGCAGTCTGTCATAATCGAAATATTTTACGATAATTATGATAATAACGGTTCCCACGACAAGCCAAACAAGCTGCCTAATGAGGAAGTCGGTTGCGTATTGATTATTCGTCAAACTCGCGATATAGATGGCTGCAATCCCGATAAGGCACAGACACATTACGATTAAAATGATGGAATAATCTAACTTGGTGCTATTTTCTCGACTCTGTTTCATGTGCTTATCCTCCGTTTATTCTATACTATGCCAACCCATCTATTATATAAAATTTCAAGCAAGATAGGAAGCTTTTTCATTGAATTCTAATGGATCAAAAAATGGCTCTAGAGAACAAAACAGGCTACTGTCTCGTTTCCTAGAACCAGGCTTTTTAAATCTTTAAATTATCTTTACCTTTTGGTGTGAAATTTCGTTGATGCAATCGGGAGAACTCGCAAACCGCGCTCGGTTGGATGAATCTCTGCTTCAATTTTGAAAATATCGCGTAACAACGGTTTGGTGAACACTTCTTCTGGTGTACCTGCTTTCTGGATGGTTCCTTCTTCACAAACAATGACGTGATCGCTGTATCCTGCTGCTTGATTTAAATCGTGCAATACAAGAATAATCGACATGCCAAAATCTTGATTGAGTTGTTTTAAGAGATCGAGTAATTCGAGTTGATGCGAAATATCAAGATAGGTTGTCGGTTCGTCGAGTAGCAAGATTGGTGTTTTTTGCGCTAAAGCCATTGCGAGCCAAGCACGTTGTTTTTCTCCGCCTGAGAGCGTGTGTAGTGGGCGATACGCTAGCTCTTCTAAGTTACAAACATTCATCGCCCAATCAACAGCTAATTCGTCGTCTTTTTCCATCGTGCTAAGCCATGATTTGTAAGGCATCCGGCCATAACTAACGAGATCGCGAACAACGACATCGATTAAGCCGTCTGGTGATTGCGATAGCATCGTCATTTCGCGCGCTAATTTTTTGGCGCTAATAGTGTTGATATCTGTGCCGTGAAGCATTATCTTGCCTTCATTTGGTGCGAGCAAGCGCATAATGAGACGCAAAATGGTTGATTTTCCGGAGCCATTTGGACCAATAATCGTAGTTATTTTACCTTCTGGAATTTCAAGTTCAAGGTTTGTCATCCCAAAGGAACGCCGGCGCGTGAAAGTGACGTTTTGTAATGTTGTGATGGCGGTCATGATGCAACCCTCCCTCTTTGTAGTAGGAATAGGAAGAATGGTGCGCCAATCATGGCTAGCAGAATACCGACTGGTAACTCAATTGAGCCAAACCAACTGCGGGCAGCCGTGTCTGCAAATCCGACGAGCAAGGCACCACCGATTGCCGACATTGGAAGTAGGTAACGATAGTCATTTCCAATAATTAATCGGAAAATGTGCGGGACAACAAGTCCTACAAAACCGATAAGACCGGCAACGCTCACTGCTACGCCACTTAAGAAGGCTGCTAACATGATGATGAAAAAGCGGTGTTTCTCGACGGAATATCCGAGTAGTTTTGCCGCATCGTCACCGAGCAGCAGGACGTTTGATGAACGAATCGCGAAGATGCTAAGCACGAACCCAACAAACATGTATGGCAAAATGAGATTGAGATGGTACCAACTTTTTCCGGAAAGCGTTCCTGTCATCCAAGAAATGATGCTTTGAACGCGGTTACTGTAAAGAACCATAATTCCAGATGTCATCGCGCCAATGA
Source organism: Listeria rocourtiae subsp. hofi (assembly GCF_963575615.1). Taxonomy (NCBI): domain Bacteria; kingdom Bacillati; phylum Bacillota; class Bacilli; order Caryophanales; family Listeriaceae; genus Paenilisteria; species Paenilisteria rocourtiae. The sequence continues at coordinate 49,971 of NZ_CAUYTL010000013.1, forward strand.
AAGCATTGATAGCAACGCCTGATAAAATAACGCGCAATGGCGCAACTCCTTTATCCCATGCAACAGCATAAATAAGTAATGCGGTACCGAATGCTCCTAGAAACGCGCCTAGTGGGACGAATTGGCTTAAAGTTGGTAATACAATCGTCAGGACAATTGCCACAAGTCCACCGCCGGCTGAGACGCCAATCACGCCTGGATCAGCAAGTGGATTTCGCATCACGCCCTGTAATAAACAGCCAGCAATCGCGAGTGCAGATCCGACAAGGAATGCTAAGAACATCCGCGGTAAGCGTAGATTCCAAACCAGCTGAGTAGAAAGGTCATCGCCGTGTCCCATCAACGTTTGCCAAACTTCGGAGTAGCTCACCTTCACCGAGCCAGTCGTCAAGCCATAAAAGAAAACGACAACGAGTAGCAAAATCGTGATAATAAATGTGATGATTCTTCTTTTTTTACGTGGATCATGCATTATTTGCTAACCTGATTCAGTTCGTTTGCCATGTAGTCAAGCGCTTTTGTAATACGGATACCAGGGTTTGTGCCAAAAAGATCAGCAGGAAGCACGACGATATTGTTGTTTTTCACAGCTGTTGTGGAATTCCACGCATCATTTTGCTTCATTTCTTTTTGGAATGCGATTTCAGTTTCCTTTTCATCGCCACCGTGAATCATTAAGAAAATAACCTCTGGATCTGATTCGACGATTTTTTCGATATTAAGCGATGCATATTGTGGGAAATTCTCGACCCCTTTAAAATCCTTTGCTACATTTATGCCGCCTGCTGCCTCGAGGATATCCCCGCTTAGCGAATTCGGCAATGCTGCATAATTACTACCCGGCGCGCCAAGTATTAGCAACGCGCGAACTGCCTTTCCTGTTTGTGCTTGCTTTATTTCAGCGACTTTTTGGTCAATCTCTTTTTGTAAATTGGTCGCATTTTCACCTAATAATTGGGCCAAAATTGCTTCTTGTTTTTTAATATCTGCAATTGAATTAGCACCTGTCAAAACGACTTTTGCACCAATGCCTTCTAGTGCTGGCACATCTTTCAAATTCTGCTCGGAACTCGCGACAATAACGTCGGGCGTCAAGGATGCGATTTTTTCCAAGTTTAAGTCATGTGTATTACCGACTTCGGTAGCTTTTAATGCAACACTTGGCTCCACACCGCTAGCATCCATCGTTTGGCGACCAACAACCGAGCCACCAAGTGCATAAACAATCCCCATGTCAGAATTAGTCAGCGTGATAATTCGTTCTGGTTTTTTCGAGAAATTGACGGTTCTTCCTGCCATATCAGTAATCGTTAAAACAGCAGCTTCCCCAGATACTTTTTGTTTGCTGGTTTTTTCACTAGTATCTCCAGAAGAATTAACATCTTTAGGACCGCATGCCGCCATTAAAACGAGAAGTAATGAAATGAGACTCATACATAGTATTTTTTTCATGCTTTCCTCCTTCTTCGCACTCTCTTCTATTGTACTAAAAATCGAGAGTAATGTCTCGCTCTTCTTTTAGTAGTACAAATAATGCGGCATCTGGACGCCTTTATAATATTTCACGTATTGTTTATGCTTTGTCATACCGATACGTTCTGCAACTTTCTGAGAAGCCAAATTCGTGTCTCGAATCGTGCATGTCACGAGCTCTGCACCGAGCGTTTCCTTCGCATATTTCTTACAGCCAAGTGCCGCCTCTGTTGCAAAACCTTGATGCCAAAATTTCCGTTTCAACAAGTAGCCAATCTCAAGCACTTCTTCTTCCTCCACGCATTGCATCGTCAAACCTACTTGCCCGATAAATTCACCGCTATCTTTCTTGATTACTGCCCAAAGTCCAAATCCCCAACGCTCATAATTATCCAGTTGCTTTGTAAGCCAGCGTTGCACTTCTTCTTCCGTAAAAGCACCCTCGTAAGCTATCATCGTTATATCGTCTTGCAATATCTCACACAAATCCGCAAAATCCAGTTGATCTAATTCGCGAAAAATAAGTCGTTCAGTCTCAATCATCAAAATCCCTCCAAAATCAAAAAGAGCCTCCGCATCAATATGCTCGGAAGCTCCTCTTAATTATATTACTTACTAGTGAAAATGACAATCGCATCGCGTAAAAATGCCGCAGAACCAGGTTGCTGTTTATCATAATAAGCCGTAAAGCGCTCATCATCCACGTACATCTGGGCAAGTCCCGCGTGCGCTTCTTTGCTGTAAGTATCCCAGTATGCTGATAACCATTCTTTATGCATCACTGCAACCGCTTGAGCCTTTTCACCCGCAGCATCGCCAGTCTCGTAGGCAATCTGTAAATTCGTCAAAATATCTGCCGCAAGCTGATTAATCCGCTCCATCTCAGCCTCGCTCATACCTTTAAGTTTAGCATTCGACTTATTAATTTCCTCATCGCCATACTTTTCGCGAATTTCCTCACCGTACTTTTCTTCGTTATCATCTATCATTTTTTGCTTAAAACCTGCAAATTTTTCTTGATCCGTCATTGTAATTCTCCTTTCCGAATACGCAATCGATTTCTCAACATTGCGAATCAGTTCGTCCAATTGTTTTCGTTTATCAAGCAGGTCAACGCGATGTTTTTTAAGTGCTTCTGCCTCGTCAAAATCAGGTTGTTCTAGAATTGCCTTGATTTTCTCCAAGCTCACATTCATTTCGCGATAAAATAGAATTTGTTGCAACTTATCGACCTCGGTCTGTCCGTAAATTCGGTACCCCGATGAATTAATTCGCGCCGGCTTCAAAATTCCAATCTCATCATAATAACGCAACGTCCGCGTACTAACTCCTGCAAGCTGCCCTAGCTTCTGAACTGTGTATTCCATCCGTCTCTCGCCTCCTTGATAACTCTACTTTACACCTTGACGTAACGTGAATGTCAATGACTTTTTTCAAAAATTTTTACCAATCGAAAAGCCAAGCGTACGTAATCGATAAAACCTCGCGTGGTACACCTTTTACAAGCGCACCGAATCGCGTTTTCGCAGGAAGCCCTGTTGCATCAATATTTTTCCAATCAGCTAGCATCAACGCGCGATACAAATGATAATCGCTCGTCACAATGACCGTTTTTCCAAGATCAAACATCGCTTTGCTATTCGCCAAATTCTCCTCGGTACGCATCGACTTGTCCTCAATCTCGATTCGTGATACCTCAATGCCGTGTGCTACTAAATAATCCTTCATCACGCTAGCCTCTGATGCCGTTTCATCCTCACCTTGCCCGCCAGAAACAATCACTTTTGCCGACTCATGTTCTTCAATAAGCGGAATCGCCGCATCTAACCTTTCCTTCAAAACAGGCATCGGTCGCGCCGGATCATCGATGACTTTTGATCCCAAAATCACAATTGTATCTAGGTTTGACGCTGGCATAGCCCGTGCCCCAATATATATGAAACTCAGTACGACAGCAATGTAAACAATACTTACTGCCAACAAAGCCAAAATCATTTTTTTCCATATTTGCATGCCTGCTCACTCATTCCTGTTCGATCATCTGTTTATGCGAACTTGCAAAAATTCGAATTATCACGTATCCAAACATAATCCCAGATACATTCAAAAAGAGATCTCCTGTATCAAAATATCCTACATGTAACGCATATTGCAATCCTTCCACGATAAAAATCAAGATTCCCGCTGAAAACAGTGTCATCAGGGGTGATAATTTCTTCATCAAGAAACCAATTGGTACAAAAGCAAGCACATTTCCAATTGTAATCACTCGTAAATTCCCAGCAAGAAAAGTATCCACAAAACCAAATGTATCCATCGAAAATCCTTGCGCACCAGACGCTTTCCCAAAAAGAAGCCCCATCATAATTGCAAAATAAATCATATATGTCAACACGAGCAACGTCTTATTAATTTTCCAATTAACTAGCTGCACCGCGCTAAAATAAAGCATCAGCGCCGTCACTCCAACCGTTATATAACCCATGTGATCCACTGTATCCATCACATCTCTTAAATAAAATTGCAACCATCCTTGAAACCAAAGATAATACATCACGACTGCCGCACAAAGGGATAGCACCGGTAGAACCGTCCATATTGTTAACTTTTTCATCCTATCTCCTCCTCACATTTCTATAGTTCCTAGCATACCACCTAACAATCAAGGCTTACTAAAAATTTTTTAAAGAAATGTTAAGGTTTTGAAATAAAAAGAAGCTAGCGCGAAACCAGCTCCTTTAGTATTAATAACAATCCCAATTATACAATACATTTGAAAAGTCTTTTCGTTTCAAATCCTCCAAATTAATAAAAAAGTTCCCAACTCCCATATCGCCCCACATAATTTTATCATCTGAATCCAACTGAAACAGCAACGTGTCGTGATACTCTTTTTCCTCACCTAATCGCGGGTCCTCTTGTGTGAAGAAGGGATAGCCACCCAACTGACTACTGCTACTATCTAATTCATATAACCTGTCTATTTTATCCTCATCTTCATCAGTCCATTTATCTAGCAACTCATAAAAACTAGCACCGTAAGCTTTCTCAAAATCATAACTTTCTTTCAACACTATCTGTTTTGCAAGCACTCCTTGTAAACAAAATTCACCGTCCACAACCGGAAAAAGTTCTGCATCTACAGAGTCAAATAGCGCATCCTGCTCTTCAAGAGAATAACTAGGATCATCGAACTTTTCAAAATACAAAACACGAAAACCATTTTGCTTCGTCTGATCATCAAAATCAAGTCCAGTTAAATCATCCAAATAATCAATATAAAACGCTAATAAACCTGCTTCTGGAAACCCTTCCAAATGTGGCATTTCCGAAAAATTAATTTGTGCTAAAAGAGTCAAAGGATTACCATTTTTATTTTTTGGATACGCCATTGTCTTAGGAAGATAGCCACGCCCTCCCGCCTTACTAACAAGCAATCCAAGACTATCTGCTGGCTCGCAAGACAATGATATACGTTCTTTTTCCGTTGCTAAGATACCGTTTGCAATTTCCCGTGTTACCAATTTCTCTAGTTCTTCTCTTAACATATTTGAGCACCTCTTTTTTATAGGATAGCTACATCTTAACATATAATAAAAAACTTTCAATAAGGGTTCAAACCTTCACATATATGTGCTAAAATAAGCAACAATACCAAAAGGAGTGATTGAAAATGGAAAGCTTTAATTACCTATTAGTGGAACATCAAATCATTCAAACCAAACGGCTAGTTCTGAGACCAATTACACTCGCTGATGCAAAAGATATGTTTGAATACGCCTCCGCTGATGAAAACACCCGTTTTGTTTTTGATACACATCCGACAATTGACATTACACGCCAAAAAATAGCTGAATTCTTCGTTGCGGCCCCTATTGGAAAATATGGCATCGAAATCGTCGAAACTGGCAAATTTATCGGGACAATCGATATTCGAATTGATTCAATGAATCGTAGCGGCTGTCTCGGTTATGCCTTAAATAAAGACTATTGGGGGAACGGCTATATGACCGAAGCAGGACTCGCCATTCTCGATTTAGCCTTTCAAACGCTACAACTAGAGCGTGTTTTCGCGATGCATGACGTACGCAACCCCGCCTCTGGAAAAGTAATGGAGCGCTTAGGAATGACCTATGAGGGCACCCTTCGAAAAAGCCGCCACGTGAAAGATGAATTCGTAGACGATGCTTATTACAGCATTTTAAGAGAAGAATACCTAGCTAAATAAACATGTGCTGGATATGAGACTGTGATATGAAAAAACTGTCTAAACTGGAAAAAATAGTAGAATTTTTTCTAATGTCTAATGAAGCCCTAAAAAAGACCTCTCAGCGTGTCGACAAACGCTCATTTTCGTCGTTAAAAACTCCGTTCCAGTGCTCACGTACTCTAGTACGCTCCGCGCTGGTACTCCCTTTTGCCTAGAAACTAAGCATTTGTCGACACGCTGAAGTTTAGTGGGAAATCATGTGAAGCAGTTTTTCTACAGTCTGAGAGGCCTAAAAAAGACCTCTTTTTTATCAATTAAAACTATCTCCAACTTCTTTCACCATCTCCGAAACAGACTCCAATCCGCCGCCAGAAAGGTACCAATACTCTGGGTTCAAGTAAACAACGTGCCCATTCTTATAAGCATTTGTCTTCTTCACAAGGTCATTTTCTACTACCGATTTCGCCGATGACTCCCCACCAATCGCTGCACCACGATCAATCACATACAGATAATCAGGATTTTTTTCTGCGATATACTCCGATGAAATACTCTGACCATGTGTTGATGCTTCAATTTTTGGATCAGCTGGTGTCACGCCTAGTACATCATGAATCAACCCAAAACGTGAGCCAGGTCCATATGCACTCATTTTGCCATCGTTGGCTAGAATTATCAGCCCTGTTTTCCCCGCCGGCACGCTTGCTTTCACATCTGCAACTTGCTTATCAATTGCCTCCAATTGCTTTTTAGCCTCATCCTCTTTCCCAAAAATACTCGCTATCGTGTTCACATTCGCATGAAACGACTTCATATAATCCGCCGTATCCACACCTTGATAAATCGTTGGTGCAATATCAGAAAATTTATCATAAGAATCGGATTGGCGACCAGAAATAATATTCAAATCCGGCGCCGCCTCGTTTATTTTCTCAAAATCAGGTTCTTTTAAGCCGCCAAGATCCGCATATTTATTACCTGCAAAAGCATCTAAATACTTCGGCAAAGATTGTTTCGGCAAACCAACAACATTTTTAGACAAATCAAGTGCCTGCAACGTATCTAACGTTCCAAAATCAAAAACAACTACCTTATCAGGATTTTGCTTCACTTTCGTTTCCCCAAGTTCATGCTTAATCGTCAGTTCTTTCGCTGTTTTTTCTTCATCCGCACTCGTTTTTTCGTCCGTCCCGCAAGCAACCGCAAATACTGCCAACAACATTAACATTGCAACCATTAATAATTTCTTCATCTACTTCAACCACCCTTATTTATCTATTTTTGAACCTATTATTCCGTGTCATGCCAACTGTTTCGCACCTCACCTCCTTCATTTAAAGTACACGCCAATCCGATCATTATTAATTAGCGAAATCGGAATCGGCATATCAAAAACACGCGACAACACATCCTCCTGAATTATATCCTCCGTCCGCCCATTCGCTACAATCGCCCCATTTTTCAATGCCACAATCGAGTCCGAATAACACGATGCAAAATTAATATCATGCAACACCAACAATACTGTCTTATCCAACTCGTCCACTAAGCGCCGCAACAACCGCATCATCTGTACCGAATGCTTCATATCTAAATTATTTAGCGGCTCATCCAGCAAAATATAATCCGTATCCTGCGCAATAATCATCGCAATATAAGCCCGCTGTTGCTGACCACCACTAAGCTCATCCAAATAACGCGATGCCAAATCCTGCAGCTCCATATAATTAAGCGCCATTTCAATAAACGCCTCATCCTCTTTATGTAACCTTCCTTTTGAATGCGGAAAACGCCCAAATGCAACCAAGTCCCGCACCGTCAAACGCATCGTCATATGATTGCTCTGCTTCAAAATCGACAACCGTTTCGCCAAATCATCAGACTTCCAATCATCAAGCGCCATGCCATCTACCAAAACCTCACCATTATCCGCTTTCATTAACCGCGCGATAATCGAAAGCAATGTACTTTTTCCCGCGCCATTTGCTCCAATAAATGACACAATCTGTTTTCCAGTAATTGCCAAATCAATTGCTTGAAGCACCGTCTTTGTCCCATAATTTTTGCCCAAATTCCGCACCTCAATCATAATTTTGCCCCTCTCAAAAGTAAGTACAAGAAATAAATGCCACCGCATAAATTGATAATCACACTAATCGGCGTATCAAAATGAAACACCCGTTCCGCTAACAACTGCCCGCCAACAAGCGCTACCAAACTTATCAAACTTGCCCCAACTAGTAACGTCACATGTCGATGCGTTTTCAAAAACTGATATGCTACATTCGCCACAATCAATCCTAAAAACGTAATCGGTCCAACAAGCGCCGTCGCAACAGAAACTAGCACCACAATAATGAGTAGCAATTGCTTCACGATTTTGTTATAGGGAACGCCCAAATTCACCGCATGATCCTTGCCAAGCGCCAACACATCTAAATACTTCACAAATCGTAATAAATAAAGCATTGCCGCAACGAAAATAAGCACCGCAATTAGCAAAATCGACGTGTTCACATTATTAAAACTTGCAAACATCTTATCCTGCACAATCTGGAACTCATTCGGATCAATCAACATCTCCATAAACGACGAAAAGCTACCAAAAAAAGTCCCGCATACAATCCCAACTAGCAACAAGAAATAAATATTTCGCCCATTCCGCTTAAACATCAACCAATACAGCACAAGCGCAAACCCCATCATCAAAATCACCGACAAGAAGAAATTCCAGCGCCCACTCCCAGCCCTCATCAAAGCTTGAGAACCAAAAATAAACACGAGCGACGTCTGCAATAACATGTATAACGAATCCAGTCCCATAATCGATGGCGTCAAAATTTTATTCTGCGTAATCGTCTGAAAAATCACTGTCGAAACTGCAATCGAAATCCCAGTGAAAACAATTGCAACAAGTTTTGACGATCTTAACTCCAACGCAAAAGCCGGATTTCCTCCCATGAACAAAAACAAATAACTCGCCACCAAAATCACAACTATACACGCTAAAATCAAATTTTTACGCATAAACTTTTCTCCTCATTAGCAGATAAATAAAAATCGCGCTCCCAATAATACCCACCATCAAACTAATTGATACCTCATATGGATAAATAATCACCCGACCAAGCACATCACAAAACAGCAAGAAAGTCGCACCAAAAATCGCCGTATCAAGCAAAGTGTTCTTTATATTATCCCCGCGATAAATCGACACAATATTCGGGACAATTAATCCAAGAAAAGGTATCATGCCAACCGTCAACACAACAGCTGCCGTAATAAATGCTACAATCACCAACCCAATCCGCATGATCGCTTTGTACGACAATCCCAAATTCCGTGAAAACGTCTCGCCCATCCCCGCAACCGTAAACTGATTTGCATACAAATACGCAATGACAAGCAATGGAATCGCAACATAAAGCAATTCATACCGCCCTTTTAACACCATCGAGAAATCTCCCTGCAACCAAGAGGAAATATTTTGAATCAAATCAAACTTATAGGCAAAAAAAGTCGTAATCGAACTGAGAATACCACCAAACATCAGACCTACAAGCGGAATAAAGATCGTATCCTTAAATGGAATTCGCTCCAAAATGTGCATGAATATAAATGTCCCAAGAAGTGCGAACAAGAACGCTACCCCCATCTTCACCAGAGGACTTGCCGTCGTGAAAACAAGCAAAGACATCAGTATCCCTAGTCTCGCGGCATCCATTGTTCCTGCCGTCGTTGGCGAAACAAACTTGTTCTGAGTCAAACTCTGCATAATCATCCCACAAATACTAATACCAGCACCAGCCAAAATAATGCTAATAAGCCGAGGAATCCGACTTATCAAAATAATATCCCATTGTTCTTTCGTCAAATCAAAAATATGTAAAATAGAAATTTTCTGTACACCGACAAAAACAGAAAGTAGCGCCAATAACAGAAAAACAATAATAAGTATCGCCCTCTTCAAGCAATCACCCACCTTTATAATTGAGAATGATTTTCATTATCGTTTATAAAACCTATTCTAATAGATAGAATCATGCTTGTCAAGGTCATATTACATATAGAAGCAAACAAAAAATGCCTCTATTTTAAGAGACACATCTACGCTTATTTTCTATCCCACAATCCGTGTTTTAACTCTACCTTCTTAGGGTAAGGAACACAAAGGAGGTTTTAAAAAATGACCAATTCTAAGAAAAGTCAGACCTCAGAAGCGATTCAAACACCAAAAATCAGTGACGCTTTTCCACATGACAAAGAGAAAAAACCGTTCGCCGATAATTTACATGGGAAGCCACATCAACAAGTGCAGGACTCCCATCAACAATTCCATCGTAAAATTCTAAAGTAAAAATACTAATCTCCAAAGGTTTAGTTTACGACCTTTGGAGATTTTTTGTCCGTATTATGTTATTTTGCGCCTTTTCTCTTTTTCCTCGCTTTGTAATAATTAAAACAATACACCATCAAGATTCCTGCTACAACCGAGCCTAAAATCACGACAATAAGAGGCCATTGCACTGTCCAGAATAGTAATTGAACGTCTACTGTGCCCATATTGGTTGTCCCAAACACGATAATCAAAATAGCGATAATAATCCCGACTATTACTTGCCACTGCACCTTCATTGCACTCACTCCTTCTATGAATCTACTCACTTATAAGTATACCCACTTTAGAACGCAAGTGTCCATTATTATTCGATAACTTCACTAGAAAAGAAATGTTCACAAACTTGAGAAATTCTAAATCCCGAAAAGCATTGCACAACAACGCTTGCAAATACTAATTAAAGCACTCATTTCATAGCTTGATATAACTTTGTCCAACTTTACCATTTCAAAACTGGACAAATTAGCAATATGTTTGTATTGCTTATATGCAAGCGTAGTCATAGTATAAAGATATACAATGACTATTAACAACAAAAGAATGAACGCAAATGCAACTTTCAATCGGGAAATTTTCTGCGAAAGGAAGAAACATAATGTATCTATCGGCACGCTCCCGTATCATTTTAGAAAAAATCTTGGCTGTTCCTGATGACATCTCCATTGCGCAACTCGCGTCAGACCTAGATGTCAGCGAAAGGACCGTGCGTCGCGATTTAAAAGAAGTCGGTGAAACGCTACAGGACTTCAAACTAAATTTAGTTAAACATGGAAGTAAGCTTACAGTCACCGGCGCATCTATCCATCGTGAACGCATTCAAAAGAACATATTAGATCTCGTCAATAACGAATTTACACCTTTTGAAAGGCAACAAATTATTTTGCGAGTGCTCTTAAATGAGTCTGAGCCTGTAAAATTGATTGCGCTTGCCAACGAACTTTCTGTCACTGTTGCGACTGTGAGCAGTGATTTGACGCGCCTTGAAGAAGATTGGAATGGTAAAATCCATATCAAACGAAAGCGTGGCATCGGCGTTGAACTTGAATCTTCCGTCTTAGAAAAGCGTGAACTCCTCGGTGAACTGCTAGTAATGACGGTTCCAAAGATTAAGCTCTACAGAATGTTTAGCGATATTCTAGACGATAACAATGCAGCGATTGATGAGCGAATTGCTGATTTCATCGACATCTCGCTTTTGCAAATGTGCGATCCTATAATGACGAAATGGTTGAAAAAGCTCTCCTATGAAATTAGTAATGACTCTTACATAAATGTGCTCACCTATCTCATGATTACGATTCAGCAAATTCCAAAAGGGAAAATTATCGCAAAAACCGGCGGCAATCATGTATTCCTCCAAGAATATCCAGAATACGACATTGCAGAACGAATTTTACGAGATTGTTTACCTGATTTTGCGGAAATTCCCGATAGTGAAATTGCAGAGCTAACGATGCTAGTCCTGGAATCTGAAATCCGTCGTGGCCAAGATGTTTTTTATCGCAACGAAAAAGTACAAGCTATTCGAATCGCGAAAAAGCTAATTTCCCGTGTTGCTAAAGAAATCAATACACCGCTATCGCAAATCACGGTTCTAAAAGGGCTTACCGAACATATCCAATACTCTATCATCCGATTGAAGAAAAAAATGCCGATGAGCAATCCACTACTCGAAATGATTAAAGCCGAATTTCCGGATCTTTTTAAAATCGTTCATAACGCTGCGTGTGACGCTTATCCATTTACAGAAATTCCCGAAGAAGAGACTGGATTTATCGTTCTCCATTTCGAAGCAGCAATTATCCATTCTGAAAATATGCGACCATACAGTGCGCTCATCGTAACATCTCGTAGCAGTGGGATTAACACTTGGCTCCAAGCTCGCTTTAGGAAGCGCTTACCTAAATTAAAAAAAATGAAATTCATCACACCAATTGACCTCATGAAGGAAACCAATCTGGAAAAATACGATATGATTCTCTCCACATCTCACTTGGAGAATTTCACACACGATTATCAATTTATCAGCATTTTTTTCACGAATAATGAAATCAATGCTATCAACAAAAAGCTCGAAAAAATCGCAAATCGTAAGCAAAATGAAGCTTTCCCGATGGATCCCGTGACAACGACTGATTTTGAGACAGCATTATCAAGCTTGACTGCTATGCAAACCTATTACCAACTAATTATTTCACTAATTAAAGCGACTCATTTTACAGCGAGTAGCGTAATGACACGAAATTTAGAAGACAATCTCCGCGCCTTCAGTCAAGAAATGGCTCATAGAACGGGGTTCGTAGCCGATAATCTCTACAATAAACTGAACAAACATGAAAACAAGCGTAAAGTCTTAGCCTGCGGAACAAATACAGCCATGTTTCTTATCAATACGGAGGTGGAAACGGCTTCGATTCACGTCTTCAATTCGAAGCATAATTTAGAAATGCATATCGCATCAGAGGGCAAAGTCAACATTACAACCATTCTCGTTTTCCTACTTCCAAACACATTATCCAGCGAAGAAATCGAGATTTTCACCTACTTAATTACAATGTTGACAGAAGATGAAATCGCTAGCACTAAGATTGAATCCGACAATCCAGCAAAAATTAAAAATCTGATTTTATCGATACTTCAAGAGTTTTTAGAACAGAAAAATATCAACCATATCGTGACCGATTACTAATCTTATTTTGGCATTACCGCGTCGTCCCTGCTATCAAACCCCATCCGATGCTAGGACACGTGATAATATATAATAAATTTCTTAGGAGGAATCTCTTACATGACAGTTTTAAAAGACTTTCTAGAACCACAATTACAAGCATTGCGAGATCACGGACTTTACAACACTATTGATACCGTAGAAGGACCTAATGGCGCAAAAATTAAAGTAAACGGTGCTACGTTAATCAATCTTTCTTCCAATAATTATCTAGGTTTTGCAAATGACGACCGTCTGAAACAGAAATGCATTGAAGCGACCGAACAATATGGCGTTGGAGCTGGAGCCGTCCGCACGATTAACGGCACGATGACCATCCATGATGAACTAGAAGCAAGGCTCGCAGAATTCAAACATACCGAAGCCGCCATCGCATTCCAATCCGGTTTCAACTGTAACATGGGAGCAATCTCTGCCGTTATGACAAAAAAAGATGCTATCATTTCCGATGAACTGAACCACGCGTCTATCATAGACGGTTGCCGCCTCTCTGGTGCCAAAGTATTGCGCGCCAAACATCAAGATATGGACGATCTTCGCCGCGTCGCCAAAGAAGCCACAGAAAGCGGTCAATATGAGAAAATTATGTACATCACGGATGGCGTTTTTTCTATGGATGGCGATGTTGCCAAAATCCCTGAAATCGTCGCTATTGCAGAAGAATTTGGCTTAATTACTTATGTAGATGACGCGCACGGCTCAGGCGTAATGGGAAATGGTGCTGGAACTGTTAAACACTTTAATATGTCCGATAAAATCGATTTCCAAATGGGCACATTATCCAAAGCAATTGGTGTTGTAGGTGGCTATGTTGCAGGTTCACAACAGCTAATTGATTGGCTCAAAGTGCGCGCTAGACCATTCTTATTTTCCACATCTTTAACACCAGGAGCCGCTGCCGCTTGTATCGAAGCTATCGATATCATGGAGCATGACCCAGAGCGCATGGAAAAGCTATGGGAAAATGGCACCTACTTAAAAGCTGGATTAGCGAAATTAGGTTTTGACATCGGACACTCCGAGACACCAATCACACCGTGCATCATTGGCGACGAAAATCTGACACAGCAATTTTCTCGCCGCTTACTGGAAGAAGGAGTTTACGCGAAATCAATCGTCTTCCCAACGGTTCCAAAAGGTACTGGGCGCGTTCGAAATATGCCAACCGCAGCCCATACGAAAGAAATGCTCGATGAAGTATTAGCAACATACGAAAAAGTAGGAAAAGAACTTAAAGTTATTTAACCTAGCTGGGAGAAAGTGATTTCAAGCACACTTTCATTCCCTCCTAGAACAAACCATTCACTCAAAACGTGTGATAAAAGAACAAAAAAGAGCAACTGAGTGTACATTCTTCCCAATGTGCACCCAGCCGAATACTCTTTCTAACACCAAACTTAATTATACCACTAAAAAAACATATATAAATACGATTTCTAATACAATGGAGGTTTTTTTAATGAAAAAAGTACTTATTACTGGTTGTTTAGGTCAAATTGGCTCTGAATTAACGATGCGTCTACGCGCTGAAAATGGTGCAGATAGTGTTATCGCAACAGATATTCGCCGCATCACTGGCAACGAAGTTATTGAAAGCGGTCCTTTTGAAATTTTAGATGTTACCGATAAAGATAAAATGATGGATATCGCGCGAGCATATGAAGTTGATACAATTATTCATTTGGCAGCATTGCTCTCTGCGGTTGCCGAAGAAAAACCACAACTTGCATGGAACCTTAATATGGGCGGCCTCGTTAATGCTCTAGAAGTAGCTCGTGAACTCAAACTAAAATTCTTCACTCCTAGCTCGATTGGCTCGTTCGGACCTGGTACGCCAGCCGATAACACGCCTCAAGACACATTACAACGTCCAACAACGATGTATGGTGTTACGAAAGTGAGCGGCGAGTTACTTTGCGATTACTATTTTCAAAAATTTGGTGTAGACACACGCGGTGTTCGCTTTCCTGGGCTTATTTCCTATAAAACACTTCCGGGTGGCGGAACAACTGATTATGCCGTAGATATATACTACGAAGCGCTTAAAAACAAAACTTACACCTCGTTCATTGATAGAGGAACAAAAATGGATATGATGTATATGCCAGATGCTATCGACGCTATTATCAAACTTATGAGAGCGGAACCAAATCGCTTGATTCACCGAAACGCATTTAATATTACTGCGATGAGCTTCGAACCAGAGGAAATTGCTTCGTCAATTCGCAAGTTTATTCCGGATTTTGAAATGAAGTACGATGTCGATCCTGTCCGCCAAGCCATTGCAGATTCATGGCCTGACTCACTAGATGCAAGCTGCGCTAGAAACGAATGGGATTTTAACCCGCAATATGACCTAGACCGTATGACAAAAGATATGCTAGAAAAGCTGACAAAAAAGCTAGAAAATGATACAGTAATAAGGCATTAATAAATTTCTATTTTTAATAAAACAACTGTTGCGTAGGGATTGGAGTTCAAGGGAGCCCCAATTCCTGACAACAAGCGAGGGGAAAACATATGGAAAATCAGAAACTAAAAAAAGAGATTGGCTTTTTTACTGCACTAACCATTGTTATGGGAACTGTTATTGGTTCAGGTGTCTTCTTTAAACCTGAGGCAGTTTATTCTGCAACAGGAACTGCGAGCCTTGGCTTACTAGCATGGATTCTCGGCGGCATCATCACCATTTGTGGAGGGCTAACCGCAGCCGAACTTTCCGCAGCAATCCCGCAAACCGGTGGAATGATGATTTATCTTCAAAAAACATATGGCAAATTAACCGCATATTTACTTGGTTGGGCGCAAACCGTCATCTACTTCCCGGCAAATATTGCAGCACTATCTATCATTTTTGGAACACAAGTCGCTAACCTTTTTGGAACAGGAGACGGCATCATTGTTCCAGTAGCCATAGCGGCTGCCGCATTCATCATGCTCATGAATTTTATCGGAGCAAAAGTTGCTGGATCATTTCAAGCAATCACAACAATATGTAAACTCGTACCGCTTGTCTTAATTATTATTTTTGGACTCTTTCATCAAGGGGATGTTGCATTCCGCCTATTCCCAATAAGCGTTGAGGACCACCCATTTTTGACGAGTTTAGGCTCAGGTCTTGTAGCGACTATGTTTGCCTATGATGGTTGGATTCACGTTGGTAACATTGCTGGCGAAATGAAAAACCCGAAAAAAGATCTACCGAAAGCTATCGTGTTTGGGCTAACAGGCGTTATGTTGGTATACTTATTGATTAATATCGCCTACTTATTCGTTATGCCTGCTGCTGCACTCGCTGCCACAGCAACACCAGCATCCGATGTTGCAAATATCATTTTTGGCTCAATTGGCGGTAAATTAATCACAATTGGAATTCTAATCTCTGTATTTGGCACTATTAATGGCTACACAATGACTGGGATACGTATCCCATACGCGATGTCTCTAGAGAACCAACTACCATTTAGTAATTGGTTCAAGAAACTTGGTGCTAAAAGTAGCGTTCCTTACAACGGCGGAATCGTGATTCTACTAATCTCTATCATCATGATTTTCAGCGGTGGATTCAACCAACTAACCGACATGCTCATTTTCGTTATTTGGATTTTCTATACGCTCACATTCATCGCAGTCTTTGTGCTACGAAAGCGAGAACCAGAACTTGTTCGGCCATACAAAGTCCCACTATATCCTGTCATACCAATTATTGCAATCCTAGGCGGTGCCTTTATTGTGCTAAACACCTTGTTCACACAGCCGATGAATGCGGGGATTGGACTTGTACTAACAGCGATTGGACTACCAATCTATCTCTATAAAAAGAAAAAAGGACATTTTTCTGAATAACAGTAGCAAAAGCATTGGAAAGTGGTGTAATAACCTGTTTTCAATGCTTTTTAGCTCTATAAAATGATATATATTCTGTGAAAATCGGTTTTCCGATAAATTCATAAAAACTAGAATCATGCTATACTAATCAAGTCGCTATCACACTTTTTCGCGTGCTACTAACGTGAAGGAGGTGTGAACATGACACGCTATAAACAAAATAAACAAAGACGACGAGAGCAAGAACAATTTTTCATTAGAGGCTTGATAACCCCCTTATTTATTGGAATTGTACTAGCTATTGTCAATTGGTTACTGAACCGATTTTAGGCGACAAGAAACCCCACAAGGTGATAAAGCTTGTGGGGTTTCGAATTAACACGCTATAAACTTATGTCTCTAGTATAACATCAATTCGGTTTATAGACAATCTTTTTTGAGGCATTAATCTACATTCCATATCATTCTCTTAAAAATTAATGCTTAATCGAGTAGGAGGAGCCGTTAGGCTCCGACCTCTCACACCACCGTACGTACCGTTCGGTATACGGCGGTTCAAT